>JAJQAS010000293.1:722-6285 GCA_021203685.1 Clostridiales bacterium
ATCATAGAGGGTGGGCATTCAGTTGTTAGTGGTGATTGTTGCTATTTTAATTATTATAGCTTTGGGATTCTCATTCCTCATGTACTGTTGTTGTCGGGCTTCCTCGCATTCCATTCATGAAGATGATGAGCAAATAGCTTGGCTTGAAGGCCATAATAAAAATCGGAAGGAAAAGAAGAAAATTCAGGACCACGGTGACTGACCTGATACAGGAGAGGCATGATGAATTTAAGGAGAACATGAGGCGGAAGGGATAAAATACACACGCCACAGTAAAAAGGAAGAATATATAATGACCCCAAAAGAAGCTGCCGAAAAATGGAGCAAGCAGAAAAAGACAACAGTAAGAACCGTAAACAGATGGATATCTGAAGACCGGATTCCGTACACAGTGGAGGACGGTGTTGTTAATATTCCTGATATAAAACGGCCACATATCATCAAAAGCAACACCAGAGCCAATGACGCAAATGTGAGAAAACACATTCTTGCCGCGACTGAGAACCGGGAATATATAGACGCGAAAGCGTTCATGGGAAAGCTGGAGGATTACGAGTTCGCGGCTTACATGGATAAACTGGTACAGGAAGGCAAGATTGAAAAGATGTCTGGTGCGCCGGACACAGCGGACAACAAAAGCAATCAGTGGTACATATATAACGTGGGACGACAGAAGGAAAAACTGAAGGAAGCTGTTATAAGGGATGTTGCAGCGAAGCCTGTGGATATTAAGGTCAATCTTGGGAATAACATAGAATATGTTATGGCGTGATTGGCACAGTGCAGAGAGATTACCACAGGTGCCTACACACCACATACCTCCACACGCTATATGAATGTGGTGATTGGTGAGAACGGGAAAGCACAGAGCCGTGGGAAAGATTGTAAGAAGGACCTGCCGGAACTTTACAAGTCCCGCGCCAATTGCTGTGGCTGCACGGCTTGTTACGCCATTTGCCCAACTCAACTTTGCGTCATGCACACGCCATTACTATGCGACCCGATACTGAAGGATTCCTATATCCCGTGGTTGACGCGGAGAAATGTGTGAGATGCCTTAAATGTGTGAAAGGGTGTCCGGTGAAAAGGGTTGATGGGGAGAAAGTGAGGGACGAATAAAAACAAAAATTGAAGGTTCCATGTCAAGAGTTGGGGTAGAGAAAAATAACGCGCAATAATAGTGAAGCCAGGGGGAACTCTGGCTTCCGCTATTTACGCAGCACAGCGACAGTGAAGGATTCTATTGCGAAAGCGTTCAAACTTTCTGACGCCGTAGCAGACCCGTTTCAGTACTTTGGTTTTGTTGTTACATCCCTCAGTAAATCCGTTTGTCCAGGGTACGTCAAAAGAGTTTAGGATCTCCTGGAACCAGTTGTAGCAGGCGGTTATACAGTCATCAAATTCCGGAAGTTCCAGGACGTTTACGCTCTGAAGCCAGCACAGGAGCAACTCCCGTCCTTCCTTGGAAGAGCCAGCTCGCATAGCAGCAATAAACTCGTTTTTGACCCGATAGGCATCTGCCAGGCGCGGCGCGATTTCAAACATCAGGGCCAACTGATTCATTTCATCTTCGGTCAGCGTTTCCTTTGGTTTATTCAAAAGATAGCGGGAACGTTTGAAATAAATGCGGAACCGTTTGGATAATTTTTTCTGTTCCTCTTTGCGCACTCGCTCCATTGCCCATACAGCCTGCCGAACCACATGATACTTATCTGCGACGATTTTAGCTTTTGGAAAGCAAGCCTTTGCCACAGACCTGAAGTGCGGGTTCATGTCACAAACAAAGTATTTTACATTCATTCTTGACGGAAATTGCTTGAAATACGAAATCAAATCAGATTCATAGCGATTTGGCAAAATGTCCAGAATTTTTTTCTTTTTCAGGTCTGTAAGAATGGTTTGATACTTCTGCCCTCCCGCATTTCCCTTAAATTCATCAATGGAAAGTACCTCCGGCAGCTCTTTGGGCTGATAGGAAACAAGGTCAAAAGTACGCAAAGCCGTAGACACAGAAACATTGTGTTGTTCCGCTATCTCGGTGGCCGAGTGAGTCTTGTGGAAGGCGTCGATCATGCTGGCAGCCAGGCGATTGGTCATCCGATGGTAACGGGGAAGAAATGAATTTTCCTCCGCAAAGCGTTTTCCACATTCCGGGCAGCGATAGCGGCGTTTTCTCAAGTGCAGGTACGTTTTTCGTCCCAGAGAAATGTCCTTAACCACCTGTACTCTATAATCATGCACACAGTTGGTCGCTGTCCCGCAGGCGGGACAGATATGCTCCTTGCGGGGCAACTCTAGATAAATGTGGAGGGTATCTATCTCATTTTCTACATTCGTGATTTTGACATCTTCCAAATTAAGGAACCTCTGATTAATAGAGGATTTCACTAATAAACTTAACAATTTACTGCAACTTGGAAAAATACAGAAGAAAATAAGGAGTTATACGCACTTGCTATTTCTCATTTTGTGACCTGTTTCTGGGTCTATCCTAAATTCTGTGTAAACCCAAAATCATCGGGCAAAACAGAGCAAAATTCTATCAGGGCGGCAGCGGCCTTGTCCGGTGCCGCCTTGATTACACCTTAACGCCGGTGGGCACGGATGTCAAGGGCGGCGATGAAATCGCCGTTCATCGGAGCGCCGCCAGTGGCGCGCAGACCCTTGACCTCCGGGCCTGGCGGCGTTACTCCGGGATGCGGTCAGCAAAGTAGATTGTCAGCTGCGCATAAATCACGCTCCAATCCTGCCGCCGACCGGTCCATTTCCGTGTGATGTCCACCATTGCCAGATACAGCATCTTAAACAGGCTGTCATCTGTGGGAAACACCGATTTGGACTTGGTCACCTTCCGCAGCTGTCGGTTAAAGCCCTCGATCGTATTCGTGGTATAAATCAGCCGACGAACCTCCTGGGGATACTTGAAATAAGTGCTGAGATTGGCCCAGTTATCCCGCCAGGACCTGGAAATCTTCGGATACTTCTTATCCCAGCGCTCTGAAAAGGCATCCAGAGCATCCAGAGCGGTCTGTTCATCCACCGCAGTATAGACTGCTTTCAGGTCGGCCATAAGGGCTTTCAGGTCCTTATAGGACACATATTTGCTGGAATTGCGAAGCTGGTGGATGATGCAATTCTGAACCTCGGTTCGGGGAAATACCGCCTCAATTGCTCCGGAAAATCCCGTCAAATTGTCCGTACAGGCGATAAAAATATCCTCAACTCCCCGATTTTTCAGGCTGTTGAGCACCGTAGCCCAAAACTTGGCGCTCTCGTTCTCTCCGACCCACATACCCAAGACATCCTTCTTGCCATCCAGATTGATTCCGATGGCAATGTAGACCGCTTTCTTGACGACCTGTCCCTCACTGCGGACATGGTAGTGGATTGCATCCAGGAAAACCACGGCATAGACGGCCTCCAGCGGTCGCTGCTGCCATTCTTTTGCTGCAGGGAGTATCTTATCCGTGATGCGGCTGACGGTGGTATCTGAGACCTCTACGCCGTAAATATCGCGGATATGCGCCTCAATATCACTGGTTGTCATACCCTTGGCGTACATGGAGAGAATCTTTTCCTCAATGTCCTGGCTGATGCTGGTCTGGTTCTTCTTCAGCAGTTTGGGGTCGAACTCACTCTTTCGATCCCGGGGCACAGACACCTCCACATCGCCGAAGCTGGTTCGCAGGGTCTTACTGCTGTGACCGTTTCGGCTGTTGTCCGTGTCTTTGTTCTTGTAGTCGTACTTGCTGTAGCCCAGCTCGTCGTCCAGCTCCGATTCCAAGCCGTTTTCCACGAACTCGGCGATGGTGTCACGGAACAGCGTCTGAATATCCTCCATGCTGCTCACATCAGCCACCTCCAGTAATTCGCGGATCTTTGCTCTCCGCGCATCTTCTTCCGGACTACGTTTTTTCTTTGCCATCTTTCATTACCTCCATCTGCTGCGTCTATTTTACTCCGCAATGGAGGTTTACACAATTTTCGGGATGGTCTCAATCAAAACTTCGGTGCATTGCACCTTACTTTCGATTATGTTTCAAAAACTGATTCCTATTCTTCCAAATTTCATCCTATTCCCACAATCTCAGCTTTTTTTCTAATCAGAAAAACGTCCCGAAGATTTTCTCGATCTCCGGGACGCCCCACCTCCTCAGTCTCTCGTTAGAAGATCAACATGCCTGTGCTTATAATCCTCCACAATCATTTCCGGCACATTGTATCTCCATATATTATAATCTTCCCTTGTCTGTTCGCCGTCCTCCATCTCCCATCGAAGCTTTAGCCACTCGGTCAGCATCCCGAACAGTTCACTGTCCATCAGATGAGTATCGAATACCAGGCACAGCCTGGACTGGATAACATCAATGGTCAGCCCGTATTGGTCTTCCATCATAAAAAGTATCTGCATCACTCCTGCGGCACTGCCCATGTCTGGCGGCGCGATTGCCGTTGGACTGACATCCAAGGCCCTGGCCAGTGCTTTTCAGAGAGCCTTTTTCGGTTTCCGGCTCCCGTTTTCATACTGCGTGATTCTTACATCGGCATTATGTTCCATCAATCCGGCAGCTACCGCAAGCTGCTTCTGTGTCATGCCTTTCATTCTTCTGAAATATCGGATTCTCTCTCCAACTGTCATGCTGTCTTTCCCCTTTCTACGAAAAAATAAATGCAATCATCGCGCCACTGGCTATCACCGTTGCAGATACCAATGCTTCTCCCGCGCACGGAATCAGAAAGATAATAAATGCGCCGATCAACATCTGCCAGACCGCAGGCCACCCTTCCAGCCCCATCAGGCCGCTAAGCACGGCTGTCAGGAAGAATATCATCGCCAAAATCCTGAAAATCCATGCGGAACAGAATATCACAAAACTCCCTGCCAGTCTCAGAAAAATAGTGACTCCCAAAATGGGCAGCAACACAATCTTCATCAACAATTTCAAACAACCTTTTACTATCGTCATGTCATTTCCTCACTTTCTCCGGAGACACCCCGTCTTCCGGATCATCAATCCCAGATCTATGCTAAGAGCGCATGTGCTCAGAGCACCTTCAATTATCCATTTTCTTTCGCTTTCCCTTCACCAGTCCCTTCTGACTCTGTTGCTGTCTCTCTTGCTTTCAGCTCCTTTTCTTTCTCCGCCTGCAGTTCCTCATTCGCTTCATCCAGTAGCCCCATATCAGCAATTAAGTCCTGCCACGCCCATCGAATCTCCACATGGAACTTGTCATAGACAATCACTTTATCGAGGAAAGCTTCCGTCATGGTTCGCGTAAGGATAATCTCATTCTGGAAAATATCTATCCGCTGAATCAGTTCCTCGAAGTCCCCTTTTCTCTTGCGCCTTCCGTTGCGGATTTCGTTTTCCTGTCTGTGCAGTCCATTGACCTGTTCCTTGACCTTCTCGATACAAGGCTTTCCGCAATGCCTATAACAAGGTGATTGAAGATAAAACCGATGCTGTCCAACGTATGAAGAAGGAACAGAATCAGGCCGCTGCTTCTGGTATGGGCAACCGTGCCTGGGTGCAGGCGTTTTCCCAATATCAGAATATCGAGG
>JAJQAS010000138.1 GCA_021203685.1 Clostridiales bacterium
TTTTTATGGTTGCGGGGGCCGGATTTGAACCAACGACCTCCGGGTTATGAGGATGACAACATTTGGATTCTTCAAAAATTGTTCCTATATCAACGCATTTCTGTTGTCTTAGGAAGTCTTTTCAGACCATTTATACACAGTTCTTAATTCACCGCAAACAGGAGCGTTTAGGTTGGGGTAAAATTGGGGCAAACGAATCTCGTTAAGCTCCCTGTACTCGCTCCATTTTGACCCGGCACTTTTTCTTATAAAATGCAATGCCGTAGTGGATGATCTCCGACGGCACATCAATACCAAAGAACTCATCGTAACGCTTTGTAGTGATTTGCTTCAGCGCTTCCTGTGCCTTTTGCTCCAGTTGCCGCTCGTTCGCAGTGTATTTCACTTCGATAATAACGGCAAAATTTTTTTGCCGCTTTTTCACCGGCTCCACAATAATATCTGCCCGTCCACTGCCTGCTTCACGGTTGGACCGGATACGCCATGCCCGGTTGGTTTTGAGCATTCCAATCAGCATACCGTGATAGAAGTTTTCTCTGACCTCGATGGCTCCGCCGTCCAGGAAACTGATGGAGTCGGCCATACAGTCGTTCAAATAGTCCTGAATTTCATCTGAGTCGCCGCTCTCAACTGCGTCAATAAGCCTATTCAGGCCATCTGCATCCTTTTTGATTTTGTTGGAAAACCACTTGTCAATTTTTTCAATAAAGATAGAACGGATTTCCTTGTTGGGAATCACCAGCTCATATTCACCAAAGTCGTTCATTCCCCGCTGGGTCAAATAACCAGTGGTAAACAGCACACTCCAGATATGGTCTGGTTCCTCGTCAATTTCCGGGTAGGTTAAATCAAGCTGCAGCTCTTTGTACACAGATTCCCCCGCAATCAACGATTCGATTTGCTCACGGGTGCCTAAATCAGCCTTCTCCGCAAAGCGGACGATCATATCGTTGCTGCTGGTGTTGGCCCAGAAGTTCTGTGGCCTGATAATTGGTTCATGTTGCAGGTAGTTACACCAGTTGATAACATCCCACGGGCAGTAAACATTTGTCTGCCCAAACCTATATCCGTCATACCACTCTTTTGTGAGTTCGTAATGTTCCGTCAATCCGTAATAGTGGAGAATTTCCCGCACTTCGGTATCAGTAAACCCAAACCATTCATCATATTGGGCATCTACGATAGTATTGACACTCAAATTATTCAGCCCGGTAAAAATACTCTCTTTGGAAATACGCAGGCAGCCGGTCAGCACTGCAAGCTGTAAAGCGTCGTTTGTTTTCAGAGCTGCGTTGAGCATCTGCCGAATCAACAGGATCATCTGGTCGTAGTAACCTCGTTGGTAGGCTTTGTCCAAGGGAACATCATATTCATCAATCAGAATGACAACTTTTTTGCCATAGTGTTCATATAGCAACTGGGAGAGAAACCTGAGACTATTTTCCAGCTTTCCTTTTTCCATCTCCAAGTCACAGAACAGTTTTTGCTCTGTTTTACTTAAGCGGCTGCTATTCTCAAGAAAACGGAACCTTCTTGCTTCAAAACCAATAATGCTCCACAAACCTTGTCGAGCATCTTCATACTCCCAGCCCTCCACACCTTTCAAACTGATAGAGATGACTGGGTACTGCCCCATATGCTGCTGGCACAGTGCTGTTTCTTTGGAGATGTCCAGTCCGTCAAAAAGGCTTTTGTCTGTCCCAACCTCGAAGAAATACCGAAGCATACTCATGTTCAGGCTTTTGCCAAAGCGCCGGGGACGGGTAAAAAGCGTCACCAAGGCGCCCTGATACAGCAAATCCCGAATCAAATTAGTTTTATCCACGTAGTAATAGCCACGGGTGCGCATATCCATAAAGTTTTCGATTCCCAGCGGTAATTTCAGCTTGTTCATCTCCGTTCACCTCCAAAATGGGATGGCACACTTCTTTATGATAAGGATAGTCTATCACAGATACCGTGGGTTATCAAGGAATGTTTTTATCGTGCGTTTAAGAAATTGATTTCAACAAACTGTCCCTCTCCCCCTTTTCAAATCGCTGAAAATGCTATATGATAAATAAAAACACAACGACACAGGGGGAACTTCTATGGACAACCAACCTGTCATCCTGCCGGAAATGCTGGAGGCGCGGGAACTGCGGGTGCTGCGGCAGCAGGATTTATTACGGCACTTCGGAAAACCGCTGATCTGCTTCACTATGAACATTCCTGGCCCGGTGAAAAACAGCCTGTCCATTCGCCGGGGGTTTTTGCTGGGGAGCGCCTGGCTTCAGCAGCAGCTGGACGGCAGAGGGATTCCAGTTTTGTTTTCCCGTGAGTGGAACGCACACACGGGGGACGAACTCTACCTTGTGCCAGACTGCGAAGCGCCATCGGTGAAGGAGATCACCGTCGCGTTGGAGGACGGTTCCCCCCTGGGGCGGCTCTTCGATATGGACGTGCTGACGCCGGACGGTGCAAAAATTGGAAGGCAGGAGCTGGGGCAGCCAGAGCGTCCCTGCCTGCTCTGCGGCAAGCCGGGGAGAGAGTGCGCCCGGAGCCGTGCGCACACGGTAGAGGAATTGCAGCACAAAACCGAAGCCATTCTGACAGAAACGTTTCAGCGCCGGGATGCCCGAAAAGCGGCGGAGCTGGCGGTGCGCAGTCTCCTTTACGAGGTGGCGGTCACGCCAAAACCCGGCCTGGTGGATCGCAACAACAGCGGCAGCCACCGAGACATGGACTTTTTCACGTTTCTGAACAGTGCCGCTTCACTTTATCCCTATTTTGAGGCCTGCGCCCTGGCAGGGCGGAAAACGGCAGGAGAAGCCCCCTCTGTGACTTTTCAGCGCATCCGGGCGGCTGGCATCCAGGCGGAACAAATCATGCTCCACGCCACAGGAGGGGTCAACACCCATAAGGGCGCGATTTTTTCCGTGGGTCTGCTCTGCGCCGCCCTAGGTCGGCTGGAGCGTTCCCACTGGAAGGAGCCAGAGACTGTTTTGCAGGAGTGCGCCGCACTGGTCAAAGGGCTAAGCGAAGGGGATTTCTCCGGCGTGACCGAGGAAACCGCCGTCACCACGGGGCAACGGCTCTACCTCCGCTACGGCATTACCGGCGTGCGGGGGCAGGCGGAGGCAGGGTTCCCCGCTGTGCTGCGGTTCGGTCTGCCCAAGCTGGAGGAAGGCGTTGAACAGGGGTTGCCCCTCAACGACGCAGGGTGTGCCGCTCTGTTATCCATCCTGGCCCACAGTGTAGACACTAACCTGATTGCCCGTAGCGACTTACCCACCCAGCAAAGGGTTGCGGAGGAGATCGCTCAGTTGCTGGTGCGGGACCCCTTCCCAACCGAGGAACAGCTCCGCTCGCTGGACAAAGCGTTTGTCGCCCGCAATCTCTCCCCCGGTGGCAGCGCTGACCTGCTGGCGGTCTGCTATCTGCTGTATTTCCTGCGGCAGGAGGGAGAGGACGACTTGGAACAGGAGGTATAAAAATGGCTGACTATGTGGTTTCCCAGGTGTCCCCCACGGACCGTTACACGATGGAACAGGTGCACGCTCTGCTGCTCCAGGAGGGCATCACTCTGGACGGGAACCTGGATTACACCTGCGCGATTTACGGTGAGGCTTATCAGGTCATCGCCACGGGGAGCTGCTTCGGCAACACCCTCCGCTGCTTTGCGGTCAGCGGGGAACATCAGGGTGAGGGGCTGCTGAACACGGTCATCAGCCACCTGATCACCGTGCAGTACCAGCGGGGAAACACCCATCTATTTCTCTACACCAAGTGCCAGTCTGCCAAGTTTTTTGAAGATCTGGGGTTTTACGAAATTGCCCGCGTGTCGGATACGCTGGTGTTTATGGAGAACCGCAGGACCGGTTTCTCCCGCTATCTGTCCCAGCTCAAGCGAAGCCAACAGAACGGGGAAATCGTCGGTGCGCTGGTGATGAACGCCAACCCCTTCACGCTGGGACATCAGTACCTGGCGGAGCGGGCGGCTGCGGAATGTGACGTGCTGCATCTGTTTGTGGTCAGCGAGGACGCCAGCCTGATCCCCTTTTCGGTGCGGAAGCGGCTGGTGGCGCAAGGGGTCTCTCAACTGCCCAACGTGGTTTTGCAGGAGACCGGCCCGTATATCATCAGCTCCGCCACCTTCCCCAGCTATTTCTTAAAAGACGAGCTGGCCGTGGTGGAGGGACATGCCCGCCTGGACCTGACAGTGTTTGGGCAAATCGCCCGGACGCTGGGCATCACCCGGCGGTATGTGGGTGAGGAACCGACCAGCGAGACCACCGGGCTTTACAACCGCATTATGGCGGAAGAGCTGCCAAAGCAGGGCATTGACTGCATCATAATCCCCCGCAAGGAGGTTCACGGTACGGCGATCAGCGCCTCCGTCGTTCGCCAGTGTCTGCAAGTTGGAGACTGGGACGGGTGCCGGGAACTGCTGCCGTCCTCCACCCTGGACTTTTTTACCTCCGAGGAGGCCCGGCCCCTGTTGGAAAAGATTCGCCGGGCGGGAGACGTGGTTCACCATTGAGAGAACACACCGCACAAGCCGAAAGCAAGGCTTATGCGGTGTGTTTTTATTCATCCTGTTCCGGCTCATAGAGCTTTGGCACCCACTCCCGAAAGAGGCAAAGCAGATACCGCAGCGGCTCCTGCTGATAGAGATTCTTGCGGTAGACCAGGCAGAGGGCCCGGCTGCCTTCCGTCTCTTTGATTTGGAAATAGCGAACTTGCCCGCACAAACGTCCTTCTTTTGCGAATATTTCCGGCACAAAAACGATACCGAGCTGCCTTCCCGCAAGGGAGAGGGCCTGTTCTATGTTTCCACAGATCAGACGGACAGTAGGATGGTAGTTGACGGCCTCACAGAGCTTCCGCCCGATGCTGCCGATCAACTGCTCCTCTGGCAGCAGGATAAAGGGGAGATTCCCCAGCGCCGACAAAGAGAGCGACTGCTGTTTTCTCATATTTTCCGTGAGGAAGGAAACAGGGACCGCCAATACGATATTCTCCTGATACAACAGTTCACTTTGATAGGTGACGGTGTCCGGATTTGCGGCGTCAAGAATTAAATCAAGTTCCCCTTCCTCCAACTGTTTACGCAGGATGGGCGCGGGCAACTCCGTGATATGCACCTCACAGTGGGGAAATTTCTGATAAAAGCGCTCCATAATTTCCGGCATTAAAATGGTGCTCCGATGGGGGCTGATGCCCAGGCGGATGAGCTGACGCTGACCAGAGGCGATGTCCTGTAGCTGCGCGCAGAGCTGCTGATGGGAGCTGAGGACAGCCTCCGCCCACTGGCAAAAAAGTGTTCCGGCATAAGTCGGCTCCAACCCACCCTGTTCCCTCTGAAACAGAGAAACGCCCAGCTCGTTTTCCAGGCTTTTCAGGCTCAGAGACAGGGACGGCTGGGATAAGTACAGCATCTGGGCTGCACGGGTGATGTTTTTTGTCTGTGCCACTGTCAACACATAATTCAACTGGTTCCAGTTCATGTCAGAGGCCCCTCCATAGTTTTATTTTATCGTTTTTATTATATTTCATATATTGGACAAATGTCAAACAGCGTGTTACAGTTTCTCCAGGAGATGAGAAACCTTGAACCAAAAGAATCTGAAAACCGGTGGGATGCTCCTGCTGTTTTTTGTAAAAATTGGCTGTTTCACCTTTGGCGGTGGTTGGGGTATCCTGGCGCAAATCGAGCAGGAATTTATCCACAAGCGAAATTGGATTACACAGGAGGACCTGCTGGAGTTGACGGCGGTGGGAAAATCCCTTCCCGGCATTATGATCGCCAACATCAGCGTTTTGTTCGGCTACCAGATGGCGGGATGGTTTGGCAGTCTCTGCTGTCTGGTGGGAATCACCCTGCCCGCCGTGGTAATCCTGTCACTAATCACGCTGGTATACGATGCGGTAAAATCCAACTATTGGTGCTGGTGCGCGCTCAAGGGGGTCAGTTGCGCCGTGGTGCCAATCATCGGCAGCGCAGCTCTTTCTCTGGGGCGGGAGGCGCTGAAAACCCCGCGTTCCGTCGTTCTCTGCTTGCTGGCGCTGGTACTGTTGCTTGTCGGTGTGGGAAATCTGCCCTTGGTGGTGGCAGGTGCAGCGGCGGCGCTGCTGTGGATGGGGGTGAAGAATCGTGATTTATCTTGAGCTCTTTTTCTCTTTTGTCCGCATTGGCTTCACCAGTTTTGGCGGGATAAAATGTACCCAAGAAAGTGGACACAAGAGTTTGTGTAAGAATCAAGACGTC
>JAJQAS010000260.1 GCA_021203685.1 Clostridiales bacterium
CCTCCCGCATACTGTCCAGGATATAGGCCAGCTTGTTCTTCTCGTTTTGCAGGTGCTGGATGTGGGTGCTGACATCCTCCGCCAGGGAGTTGATCTTGGCCGCCATATCCCGCAGCTCCTCATAGGGGTACTGCTCCGCGTCGAGCATGGCGGTGCCGTCCTTCACCCGGGTCAGGCTCTTGTTCATGTCCAGCAGGGGGTCGGTGATGCTGACCATCATGCGGTTGGCCATGGCCACGGACACCAGCAGCGCCAGCAGCGCCGCCAGCACAATGGCCGGGGCGAAGGTGGCCAGGTCGGTGAGCACGCCGTTGTACTGCTGGGACAGGCGGATATAGTACCCGTCGGCCGTCAAAATGGCGGCGTACATCATTTTTGCGTTCAGGGTGGAGCTGGTGCGGATGGTCACCTGCTGGCTGCCCACGTTTTGCAGCTCCTCCCGGTCGGCGTGGTTCTCCATGGTGGTGTAGTCCACCTGGGAGTCGCCGGTGACGGTGCCGTCGGAGGCGATGATGGTGACGCGGATGTCGTCGTCATAGGAGGCCCACCGTTTGGCCTGGGCGTCGTGGTCCTCCTCCGCGTCGAACTCGTCGGCCAGGATCATGGCCAGGTTGGACAGCTCCCGCTCCTTGGTGTTGGTCAGGGCCACGTCGAAGATGACCGCGCTGGCCACGGCGCAGATCAGGATGCCCACCGTCAGCACCAGGACGAAGGCTTTTGTCAGAGCGCGCTTCATCGCTCACTCTTCCCGGACGCCGATGAAGCGGTAGCCCACCCCCCGTACGGTCTTGATGAAGTGGCTGTTGTCCGAAGGGTCGTTGAGCTTTTGCCGCAGGGTGCCGATGTGGATGTCCAGGGTCCGGGTCTCGCCGGGGTAGTCCGCCCCCCAGACCTCTTTGAGCAGCTGGTGGCGGGTGATGCTCTTGTCGGGGTGCTCCATCAGGAACTTGAGCAGCTCGAACTCCTTGAAGGTCAGCTCCACCAGCTCGTCGTCCACCCAGACCTCCCGGGTGTCCGGGTTGATGCGCAGCCCCTGGTACTGGTACACCGGCCCCGGCTCCTGGCCGTTGACCCTGCGCAGCAGGGCGCGGATGCGGGCGCACAGCTCCAGCACGCTGAAAGGCTTGGTGACGTAGTCGTCGGCCCCGGCGTCCAGCCCGGCCACCTTGTCGTCCTCCATGCCCTTGGCGGTGAGCAGGATCACCGGCACCTGGCTCAGGGCGGGAGAGGCCCGCATGATCTTCAGCGCCTCGATGCCGTCCAAGCCGTCCATCATAATGTCCATGGTCACAAGATCGGGGGTCTGCCGGGCCATGTCCTCCAGTGCGTCCACGGCGTTGTCGAAGCTGCCCACGTCGAACCCCTGGCTCTTGAGCGCCACCTCCAGCAGGCGGCGGATGCTGTCGTCGTCCTCCACGATGAGGATTCGTTCTTTCATAGTCGTTGCTCCTTTGTATGGAAACGGTAAAATCGTATGTTTTGCGCCGACCACGCAAATTTGCGCGTCCCGTCGGTTATCGTTTCTATTTTGCGACAACGGAGCGGATTTCTCCACCATTCTTGTGTATGTTTTTTGTATGGTGTTTGTAAAGTTGAGCGGGTTTGCAATAAAGCTGTATAACGTTCGGCAAAAAGCAGAACAAACGATAAGCACCCTCCCCCTTGCCTCCCCTGAAAGGGGAGGGGGACCATGCGAAGCATGGTGGAGGGGTTTCCCTTGTTGTTCACACGTCTACCGCCCGGCAATAAAGCAGTTCTCATTGGTTCAAAATCGTATTTACTTTACGTGGAGGGAACTTTTGGCGTAGTAAACCCCTCCGTCGCGGCTTACGCCGCGCCACCTCCCCTTTCAGGGGAGGCGAGAGGGGTGGTCAGTTGCAGGGCGGCAGTTCTTCGAGGGAAAGCCGCACGATGTTGGGCAAAAAAACAACCCCGGCCCCACATTTCTGCGGGACCGGGTAGGAAAGGTAGGGATTTGCTGAAATTAGCTGGTCATACGGCGGATGGTGATGATGCTCTTGTAGTTGACGCTGCAATAGGTGATGCCGTACTTCTTGCCCAGGGCGGAGAGCAGCTTGCCGTTGCCGGCGTAGATGCCCACATGACCGCTGTAGCAGACCACATCGCCCACCTGCATCTCGGAGTAGCTGACCGCCTTTCCGTAGCTGCGGATGGCGGAGGAGCTGTGAGGCAGGCTGATGCCGAAGTGGGCGAAGACACTCTTGACGAAGCCGGAGCAGTCGCAGCCGTTGGTCAGGCTGGTGCCGCCCCAGACGTAGGGGTTGCCCACGAACTGAGAGGCGTAGGACAGGATGGAGCTGCCGCTGGAGCTGGACGAGGTGGTGGTCGTCGTGGTGCTCTCGCTGCTGCTGGTAGTGCTCTCGCTGCTGCTGGTAGTGCTCTCGCTGGCGCTTTCGGCGGCGGCGGCAGCTTCCGCAGCGGCGGTGGCGGCGGCGGCGGCCTGAGCGGCGGCCGCGTCGGCGTCGCTGTCCTCCAGGTAGCCGGAGTCCACATAGCCGGTCTGGCCGTTGTAGGTGACCTTATACCAGCCGTTGGAAATGCCGCTGACGGCCACAATGGTGCCGTTGGGGATGGAGTCCAGGGCGGTGGAGTCGGTGGTGGCGTCCTCCCGGAGGGTCAGCACGGAGGCGGTGACCTTGGCGTAGTCGGGGTAGGCTTGGAAGCCGTCCTCGGTGGTGGCGGAGACGAACGCGCCGCTGACATAACCGGTGAACTTGCCGTAGGAGACCTCATACCAGGCGTCCACGGTGCCGATGACCTCCAGCAGCTCGCCCTGGGGCACGATGGTCAGCCGGGCATAGCTGCTGCCCGCGCCGGAGCGCAGAGACAGGGAGGTGGCGATGACCTGGACATAGCCGGAGGTGCAGGAATCTTCCACGTCCACATACTCGGCGTAGACGTAGCCGCTCATGCCGTTGTAGGTGATGGCGTACCACTTGCCGTTCTTTTCCTTGCTGGTGATCTGGAAGGTGGTGCCCTCGGGGATCTTGGCCAGCACGGTGGACTTGAGGGAGGTGGACTCCCGGAGCTTCAGGTCGTCGATGGTGGCGGTGCCGTAGCCCACGCAGTCGTCCTCACCCTCGGTGGTGATGCAGTCGCAGTAGACCCAGCCGCTCAGGTCCTGATACTCGATCTTGTACCAGTTGTTTTCGCTGGCGTAGATGTCCACGCTCTTGCCCTTGGGCACCAGGCCCACGATGGCGGAGGAGCTGTCGGCGGATTCCCGGATGATGGTGTTGACCACCTTGCTGACGCCGGAGCCGATGCTGTTGATGTCCAGGTACTCGCCGGACATATAGCCGGTGTACTTGGTGCCCTCGGTGTCGTAGTAGCGGGCCTTCATCCAGCCCTCCTCATCCTCGGTGGAGAGGACGGTGACGATCTCCCCTTCGGGGACGGTGGTCAAAATCTTGGAGTCGGTGCTGGCCTTTTTGCGGATGCGGACGCCGCTGTCGGTGACGGTGGCGGTATAGGAGACGCTGGACGTGATGGCGGCGGTCTCCTCCACTTCCTCTTCTTCCTCTTCTTCCTCCTCGTCGGCGGAGCTGTCAGAGGAACTGCTGTCGCTCTTGGAGCTGCTGCTGCTGTCCTCGCTGCTGTCGGAGGAGCTGGAGCTGCTGTCGGCGTCGCTGCTGCTGGAACTGTCGGCGGAGCTGGCGGCGGAATCGGCGGAGGTGTCGGTCTCTTCCTCTTCCTCGGCCTCGTCGCTGGCGGAGCTGCCCGCGATGTCGATGTAGTCGGCGGCGACGTAACCGGTCATGGTGTCGCCAGTCTCTTCGTAAGTAAAGGAAACCTTGACCCAACCGTTTTCGTCGGCGGTTTCCAGAACGGTGAGGGTGTCCCCCTTGTTGGCCT
Source organism: Clostridiales bacterium (assembly GCA_021203685.1). Classification (GTDB taxonomy): domain Bacteria; phylum Bacillota; class Clostridia; order Oscillospirales; family Oscillospiraceae; genus Onthomonas. Next base: position 3,877 of record JAJQAS010000260.1, read on the forward strand.
GCTGATAGACCTCGGAATCGGAGGAAGGCTCGGTGCGGATGCGGACGCAGTCGTCGGTGACGGTGCCGGTCTGGGTGGCGAAAGCGAGACTCATCGTGCTCAACGCCATGGAAAAGACCAGAACCAGCGCGGTAACGGTTCTCTTGAGTCGGTGCATAAAAAACCTCCAGTGTATCTCTGTGTCGGAGGGCGGGACACGTACTCAGCCGGCGTTCAGGGCGCGGGTCAGCCAGACGGCTCCCAGGTCCATGGCGGAGTACAGGCTGTTCTTTTCGCTTTTACGCACCACGCGGTCCCTGGATTTCAGATCTTTCGCGGTCAGCTGAAGCTGAACGGAAACGCGGGTGGCTACATCCAGGTCCTGCACCTTTTTGGTGTCCAGGATTTGAAGCATGATGATATATTTTTCAGACATGCTGCCGTAGTAGATCAGGTTGTCCTTGCGGCGGATGGGGCGGCCCTTATAGGTGAGGGGAAGCGATTTGGAATCGGCCATTAGAATACCTCCTTGTAAACTGTAACAAATTGTAACACATTGTAATCGAATTGTCAACTTTTTAACCACGCATTTTTCTTGTGAAACTGCACAAATTGCAGGTTAAACAGTTCACATTCGAAGCAGAAAGAAAGGCCCCTCTCCAAAAGACGGGCCCTTTTTTGACAAAAAACGGGGAAGCGGGCGCAAACGCTCACACGCCCAGGTAATACCGCACCAGCTCCTGCAACAGCTCGTCCCGGTCCAGCTTACGGATGAGGGAGCGGGCGTTGTTGTAGTTGGTGATATAGGTGGGGTCTTCGGAGAGGATGTACCCGACGATCTGGTTGATGGGATTGTAGCCCTTTTCCTGCAGCGCGGCGTAGACCATGGACAAAATCTGGCGGTTTTCCCACTCTTCGGTACGGGACAGGTCGAACCGCCGGGTATAATCGACATCAGACATGAGAAAAACCTCCAGTGCAGCGATGGTGTGAGGAACCACATATATTGTACCGCAAAAAGCGGCAAAAGTAAAGAGGGGAAGCGGGAAAAAGAAGCGGCGGCCCAAAACGGCGGCAGCTCCCACAGTTGGAAGCTGCCGCAGGGGGTTTTTACGGTAGAACGGGCCTTACAGCCGGGTGGGCACGTGCCAGATGTTGTTGGCGTAGTCCCGGATGGAGCGGTCGGCGGCGAAGTGGCCGGACTTGGCGATGTTGGTCAGGGCGATCTGGTTCCAGCGCTTCTGGTCGCCGTAGACGTCCACCAGCTGGTTCATGGTGTGGCGGTAGCTCTCGTAGTCGGCCAGCAGCATATAGTCGTCGGCGGTGTGGCCCTGGCCGAAGAGCAAGCTGTTGGTGATGTCCTGGTAGCTCTTGCCGTCGGCGAAGGGGGAGTTCATCTGGGCGATGATACGCTGAATGGTGGGGTTGGCGTTATAATACTCGTAGGAGTTGTACCCGGCGGCCCGCTTGCTGACCACCTCCTCGGCGGTGAGGCCGAAGATGAAGATGTTGTCGTCGCCCAGCAGCTGGTGCATCTCCACGTTGGCGCCGTCCTCGGTGCCGATGGTCAGGGCGCCGTTCATCATGAACTTCATGTTGCCGGTGCCGGAGGCCTCCTTGCCGGCGGTGGAGATCTGCTGGGAGATCTCAGTGGCGGGCATCATCTTCTCCGCCAGGGAGACCCGGTAGTTCTCCAGGAAGAACACCTGCAGCTGGTCCTTGCAGCGGGGGTCGTTGTTGACGGTGTAGGACAGGGAGTTGATGAGCTCGATGATGCGCTTGGCCATATAGTAGCCGGAGGCGGCCTTGGCGGCGAAGAGGAAGGTGTGAGGCCGGATGGTCTTGCCGTCCTGAATCTCCTGGTAGAGGTGGATGATGTTCATCACGTTGAGCAGCTGGCGCTTGTACTCATGCAGACGCTTGGACTGCACGTCGAAGATGGCGTCGGTGTTCAGGGTGATGCCGTAGTCCTGCTTGATATAGTTGGCGAAGGCGGCCTTGTTGGCGGTCTTGATCTTGGAGAGGCGGTCCAGGGTGGAGGCGTCGTCCCGGGCCTTGAGGATGTTCTCCAGGTCGTCGGGATAGAGCAGGTAGCGGTCGCTGCCGTTGATCTCGCAGATGAGGTCATGCAGCTCCGGGTTGATCTCGGCCAGCCAGCGGCGGTGGTCCACGCCGTTGGTGACGTTGGTGAACTTGTTGGGGGTGCGCAGCCAGGCGGTGTGGAACACGTCGTCCTTCAGGATCTGGGAGTGCAGAGCCGCCACGCCGTTGACGGCGAAGCAGGTGGCCACGCACAGGTTGGCCATGCGGACGT
>JAJQAS010000296.1 GCA_021203685.1 Clostridiales bacterium
TGGAAATGGAAAAAGACCCGGAAACCGGCGCGCAGCCGCTGCTGACACAGGTTTTCTGGCTGGAATAATAACAAAAAACTTTATGATTATCCCTTTGAATCAGCCGCGTTGTGATAAGCTATTAGCCGTTAGATGTTAGCTGTTAGTCATGTGTTACCAGTCTAAAGCAAACAGCCAAAAGGAAGTTGAGAGTGAAGCTACCCCGGTTGTAAAAGAGTGCAAACGGTAAGCGTAGTACGCAAAGCCAACCACCACAAAGCTAATAGCTAAAAGCTAGAAGCTAAGAGCTAAAATGGTCATAAGGCTGAGCGAATGGGATAACCAATAAAAACTTATTTTTAGGGAGGATGAACACCATGAAAGTATTAGAATCCAACTTTATGCAGGGCTTTATGCGCATGGCCGACGACGGCTGGCAGCAGGGCTGGCACGAGCGCAACGGCGGCAACCTGACCTACCGGATGAAGCCGGAGGAGGTGGAGGCCGTTCGAGAGGACCTGTCCTTTGACGGCGAGTGGAAGGACATCGGCACCACCGTTCCGGGTCTGGCTGGGGGAGTTCTTCGTGGCAACCGGCTCCGGCAAGTACTTCCGCAACGTCATGACCGCCCCGGAGGACTCCTGCGCCATCTGCGAAATTGACGACAAGGGCGAGAAGTACCGGGTCTGCTGGGGTCTCGTCAACGGCGGACGGCCTACCAGCGAGTTCCCTTCCCACCTGATGAACCATGAGGTCAAGAAGGCGGCCAGCAATGGCGCGCACCGGGTCATTTACCACGCTCACCCCGCCAACACCATCGCCCTGACCTTTGTACTGCCCCTGACCGACGAGGCGTTTACCCGCGAGCTGTGGGAAATGGCGACCGAGTGTCCCGTGGTGTTCCCCTCCGGCATTGGCGTGGTGCCCTGGATGGTCCCCGGCGGACGGGACATCGCCGTGGCCACCTCTGAGCTGATGAAGCAGTACGATGTGGCGATTTGGGCGCACCACGGGATGTTCTGCTCCGGCGAGGACTTCGACCTGACCTTCGGCCTGATGCACACCGTGGAAAAGTCCGCTGAAATTCTGGTGAAGGTGTACTCCATGACCGGCGGCGCCAAGCGCCAGACCATCCAGCCGGATGAGTTCCGCCACCTGGCGGTGGACTTCGGCGTGACCCTGCCGGAGAAGTTCCTCTTTGAGAAATAACTTGATTTTATTGTGTGTCCGGGATGGCTGCTTCACCCCTTAGTTTGCTTCACCCCTCTGATCAACTCCTCCTGCCTATCAAAAGGTGGTCGTTTCGGACACACTTTAAAATATTTTCCCCATCTTTCAGACAACATACAACAGAAAAGCGAGGTATGCGATTATGGTCAATCGTTTTGTACTCAACGGCATCTCTTACCACGGCAAAGGCGCCATTCAGGAGATCCCCGGCCTGGTCCAGGCCAAGGGCCTGAAAAAGGCGTTCATCGCCTCTGACCCCGATCTGGTCAAGTTCAACGTTACCAAGAAGGTCACCGACCTGCTGGACGCGGCTGGCATGGACTATGAAGTCTATTCCGACATCAAGCCCAACCCCACCATCGAAAACGTCCTCTCCGGCGTGGAAGCCTACAAAGCCTCCGGCGCGGACTATATGATCACCATTGGCGGCGGCTCCTCCATGGACACCGGCAAGGCCATCGGCATCATTATCAACAACCCCGAATTTGCAGACGTTCGCTCCCTGGAGGGCGTAGCCCCCACTAAGAACCGCACCGTTTACACCATCGCCGTCCCCACCACTGCCGGCACTGCGGCTGAGGCCACCATCAACTATGTCATCACCGATGTGCAGAAAAAGCGCAAGTTCGTCTGCGTGGATGTGAACGACATCCCCGACATCGCTATCGTAGACCCCGACATGATGTCCACCATGCCCAGGGGCCTGACCGCTTCCACCGGCATGGACGCTCTGACCCACGCCATCGAGGGCTACACCACCGCCGCCGCCTGGGAGCTGGCCGACTGCCTGAACCTGGAAGCCATTAAACTAATCTCCAAGAACCTCCGCGCCGCCGTCAAGAACGAGCAGGAAGGCCGCGAGGGTATGGCTCTGGGCCAGTTCGTCACCGGTATGGCTTTCTCCAACGTGGGTCTGGGCATTGCCCACTCCATGGCCCACACCCTGGGCGCGGTGTATGACACTCCCCACGGCGTGGCCTGCGCCATGATGCTCCCCATCGTCATGGAGTACAACGCCGACGCCACCGGCACCAAATTTAAGGACATCGCTGAGGCCATGGGCGTGGACACCACCGGCATGGATCAGGAGACCTACCGCAAGGCCGCCATCGACGCCGTCAAGCAGCTCTCCGCCGATGTGGGTATCCCCACCAAGCTGGAGAAAATGAAGGAGGAGGACTTGGACTTCCTGGCCCAGTCCGCCGCCGCCGACGCCTGCGCCCCCGGCAACCCCAAGGAGGCCAGCATCGAGGACTTCAAAACGTTGTTCCGCAAGCTGATGTAAGGGACTGCCGCAGAGCAAGATTACCGACTGAATTCCCCGCAGGATCGATTCCTGTGGGGAATCTTTCTGAATCATACGTTACTATCTCATGGAAGGAAAACCAGATGAATACAAAGGATATGAAAAAGATAGAACAGGCACTCAATTCTTCAAACATAGATAGCAACATCGTCGACGAAATCATGTATGACATACAATTTGAAACCACCGTATCCACCTTGGAGGCAAGACTTCGCGGCGGTTATGAATTTGAGGAAATTATTGCAGACGCATTGGGTACCACGATGGACTTCTATGACGCTGACTGCGCAATGGTCATCAGCGTCGATATGCAGTTGCAACTGGCGAAGTGCCTTTATGAAGCGCACAGAGAAGATTTTATGCCGATCTGCGGGACACAGCCCATGTACCTGAATGAATACCCGGAGATACAGCAAGCTGTTGCACAGATGGGGCCGCTTACGATTTTGGATGTGCTTTCCATGCTTCCCACGGAATCCAAGTCATACAAGCGCATGGAAGCAATCGGGATTCGTTCTGTTATGGCGCTCCCCTATAGCAAGCGCAACACGGGCGTGGTGGCTGTGATCAATCCCAGAAAATTTACCGCATATAACAGTATGCTTCAAATTCTCTCCTACGTTACAGTGGCAGAAATCAACGAGATGAACCTGATGAACGTGGGAGGTAGTTCTATACAGGAAGAAAACCAACTTGCAAAGAATGAAATCTACTTGAAGCTCCTGAATGGCTTTGAAATCCAGACAAAAGAGGGGGTTATTACAGAAGCATCCATAGGGCGAAAACAGGAAATTCTGTTTTTGACGCTACTTTTGATGCAGCGAGGACGCGCCATTTCTGAAGATGCACTCATCCATCTGGTGTGGGACGATCCCAGCCAACTCATCGACCCATCCAAGACGCTGAAGAATCTGGGATATACAGCAAAGCGTAAGGTCGCCCACCTCTTTCCGGAAAATGGGCTTCTGCAAATCAACAAGACTGGATACGCCATCAGCCGCAAATACACGATCACCACGGATTTTGACCTTTTCGTCCGCAAAACCAGAGACGCGGAAGGAATGACAAACCCTGAGGTACGGTTGGAAAAGTACATGGAAGCCCTTGATGGATTTACTGGTGTCGTTCTTCCCAATTTGGATAATCTGGCAATCAAGCGCATTGCCGATGTATATGAGCAAAAACGGATCAGTGTTCAGAACGAATGTTTATCCCTGATGTATCATTTGGAGCAATATGATAGGATGCGGGAATTCATTAACATGATTTCCATCTCCCGAAACAGGGGAAGTACCTTGTATTATTGGGAAATCATGGCGTTCTATGGACAAAAGAAAACAGAACAGGCAAGAATGCTTCTACAGGAAAACATGGAGCGGCTGACTCCAGAACATAGCAAGGTACTGAAAGAATTGCTTACCTCTTAATTATTTCGCTTTCGACATGATGCTGAAATTATGCTGGAATAATGCTGAAAATATGCTGAAATAAGGTTCCCGTGGTGCGTGACAGCGAGCGTGTTCTATGCTATGCTGTTTCGGTGCTGTGGATAGCCGCTGCGGAGCAGCCCGTAGTGTCCATCTCACAATTTGAAACGGGAGGTAAGACCAGTGCAGGAAGAAACAATACCGGAGAATTTCGTCATCTCTACCTGTCCGCAGTGCGGAACCCGCCTGATGTGTGGCAAGGTCATTATCAGCGGTCTGCTGCAATGTTCCAGGTGCAAACGCCATTGGCTGGTAGAGATGGACGCCGACAAAGTCCTCATTAAGCGAGTGACCCACATCCGCAAACTGATGGAACACAAATAACCACAAGACAAACCACAACTGAATAGAATGAGACATACTGTAGATGCGTCGAATTGGGGAAACGCCCTCAGGGACGGAAGTCAGGAGTCAAAAGTTTGTTAGATAGGACTGAACCTGTCCATGAGCAGGACGAGCCCGGCAGACGGAATGCAATTCCGTGGAAGAATTGCGCCTTCTGCCGGTCTCTTTTTTGCGCTCTCGTACAGTCCGACAGTATGTCTGCCAATTTGCTGCCTCCATTCAGGATTGCATATCCGCAAACCTGAATGGAGGTTTATTCGTGTATTTTAATGAAAACGAGTTTAGACAGCGACTGAAACACCTGAGAAAGGTGGAAGGCATTTCGCAAGAGCAGCTTGCAGCAGAATTAAATATGAGCCGATCCCATCTGTCACACATAGAAGCCGGAGAAAAAATCGGTTCCGTAGATTTTATTGTCGCTGTAGCAGAATATTTTCAGGTTTCGTTAGATTATTTAATCCTTGGAAAAGAGAAACACTCGGATAGAGTGAAACACGACCTGCGGCGTGTCATTAAAACTTTACAGGTAATCGAATCTGAATTGTGAACCGGGTATTAATTTGCGCCCTAAAAGGGCCACTACAATGGCCTTTTTGCGCCCTCCAAGGGCGTGGGAATCCTCTTTAATCTACGCTACAATTTACTTATAGCCAGAAAAAAGGCTAGAACTGCACCTTTACAACTGAATATCAGTACACAGGTACGTTCCTGCTGTGACGAGCCATATCAGAAGTACGCCGTGACCCAACCTCCGGGTTGGCAGCGATTCCTACCGTCTGTGACAGTCGTCTCGCAACCGATTCGGCCACGACCCGCAGCAGGGATAATGATACTTCTGCCCAGCCACAGCCCTGGCCCGACAGCCGGGATCAAGCAATGGGGGCAGCTTAATGGAAAAGGGGTGAAGCCCATGGAGCTGCGCGAACAGCCGCCTGTGTAACTCCCGCAGGCTCTGGGGTGTCGTGGACAAATAAGAGTTCGTCATAAAAATTGAGAGGACTGCTACGCCGAGAGTGGTCTGGCAGCCCTCTTTTACATCGGGAGCCGATGAATCATAAACAGAAACGAGATGAGAAAAATGCTGAAAATCGACCCGGAATTTGCCGACCAGATTCCGCCTCTCACCGAGGAGGAGTTCCGGCAGCTGGAGGCCAACATTCTCAGCGACGGCGAGGTCATCAACCCCATCATCGTCTGGAACGGTGTGATCGTGGACGGCCACAACCGCTTTCGGATTTTGGAGTTGCACCCGGAGGTTCCGTATAAGACCTTCGAGAAGCGATTTTCAGACCGTAGCGAGGTGGTGGCCTGGATTTGCAAGAACCAGCTTGGACGGCGGAACCTGACCCCGGAACAGAGAAAGTATCTGATCGGGAAGCAGTACGGGATGGAAAAAGCCTCTTACGGTGGTGACCGCAAAAGCCAAGAAGCAAAATCAAGTTCCCAAAATGGGAACCTGATTTCTGACCAAAAGACCTGCGAGAAAGTTGCCAAAGAGAACCATGTGAGCAAGAACTATGTGATTCGCGCCAATCATTATGCCAACGGTGTGGACGCCGCCGAAGAAGCCGTCCCCGGCACCCGGCAGGACATCCTCTCCGGCAAAATCTGCCCGGTTGATGCGGCAGTGCAGGCCGTGGCCCAGGCTCCCCCCGAAGAACGGGAGGCCCTCGCCAACCATCTCCGTGACCCGGAGGTGCAGCGGCGGGGCAAGCCCCGGTCAGAGATAAAACGTACCCAATCGGAGCGGCAGCCGGAAGAACCCGCCCCGTAACAATAGTTCG
>JAJQAS010000172.1 GCA_021203685.1 Clostridiales bacterium
CCGCCGGAAGCAGATGAACAGCTGATTTTTCGCAGAAAGTTTCTCCCCCGCTCACAATGGGCGGGGGAGTTTTTTCGACTTTTCGGTTGTCCTTTCTCCAGCATAGTACCAGCTTTCCGCAGAGAACTATCATTTGGAAATTGCCCCCTCTTGCCTCCCCTGAAAGGGGAGGTGGCACGGCGTAAGCCGTGACGGAGGGGTTCTCCGCCGGAAATACTGACTAGGCCGATTCAAAAGTATAACCAAGTTTAAATTTTCCGAATCAGGTGCCGAAGCACCGTTTTCTGCTTCTCCGGGGCGGTCTTTCGGGGGTCGCTGAGGTAAATCTCGTGGTGAAGCCGCTGGTCGCTGATGTCCAGCGCGTAACCCTGCGCCTCCATAAACGCGTGCATCCGCCGGACGGTGGCCGGTTCCTCGTCGTAGGGGCCGATGTGCATACACTGGACGCACAGCCCCTCGTCAACGGTCAGAAACTCCACCGGGGAGAAGTCAGCCTTTTTCTTGCGGGTGGCCTCGGCCACGGCCCAGTCGAAGTCCGCCTTGGTGACAAAATCCGGCAGGCGAATGACGGAGATAAAGCGAAAGTCCTCTTTCCGGGTGTAGTCGATGCCCTCATCTTGTCCCGGCTGCTGCCAGAAGCCCTCCAGCGGCGGCACCACATAGTCAAAGTAGCCCTCGATTGCGTGGCTGCCCTTTTTGCTCATTTTAATCGTGTAGGCCACCCCGTAGAGCAGGCCGATGGAGGCTTTGTAAGCCCCGTCCTCGGCGTTGGGGTCGCCGGTGCCCCGGACAGCCAGGTAATTCATGGGCGGAACGGTGATAACGCTGGGTGTTTTCTTTGGCAGGTAAAACTCTTTGTATTCCTTTTTGTAGTCAAAGGGCATGTCCAGCGCTCCTCTCCGTCAGACCCAGGCGTCCTCCACCTCGTGGTTCTTCCGGCGGGTCATCAGGGCGTTGAACACCTCCGGCACGGTCTTGCCCTCGTAGAGGACCTCGTAGGCCGCCTGAGTGATGGGCAGCTCCACGCCGTACTTTTTCGCCAGCTCCATGCCCGTCTCGGCAGCGTAGTAGCCTTCCACCACCGCGCCGATGCGCTTCACCGCCTCCTGGGGTTCCACCCCCTGGCCGATGAGGATGCCCGCCCGGTGGTTCCGGGAGTGGACGCTGGTGCAGGTGACGATCAGGTCGCCCACGCCGGTCAACCCGGCGAAGGTGCGCTGGTGACCGCCCATGGCGCTGCCCAGCCGGGCGATCTCCGTCAGGCCCCGGGTCATCAGCATGGCGCGGGTGTTGTCCCCGTAGCCCATGCCGTCCACCACCCCGGCGCACAGGGCGATGACGTTTTTCAGCGCCGCGCCGATCTCGCAGCCCACCACGTCAGAGGAGGTGTACACCCGGAACCGGGGGGACATGAAGATGTCCTGCACCCGCTCCGCGGCCTCCTTGTTCTCGGAAGCCGCCACGATGGCGCTGGGAATGCCCCGGCCCACTTCTTCGGCGTGGGTGGGGCCGCACAGCACCACCACGGGACAGCTCGCATCCACCTCGGAGGCGATGACCTGGCTCAGCCGCAGAGTGGTGCCCTTCTCGAAGCCCTTGCCCACGCTGACCACCACGGTGCCGGGCCGCATCAGCTTTGCCAGCTGGGCGGCGGTGCTGCGCACCGCGAAGGAGGGGGTGGCCAGAATGACCACTTCGCTGTCCTTCACGCAGGACATATCCGCGGTCAGCTCCAGCTCCGGCGGCAGGGGAACGCCCTTGAGCATGGGGTTTTCGTGGTTGGCCTGGAGCACGTCGCTCTCCTCCTGACAGTAGGACCAGAGAACGACCTGGTTGCCGTTTTCCAGCAGCAGCAGGGCCAGGGCGGTGCCCCAGCCGCCGGAGCCTAAGACGGTGATTTTCATGCTTATCCTCCATTCTGCCGCGTTGTGCGGCATGGTAGTGGCTGTTCGTTTTTTATGGTTAGCCTTTTTGAGTGGTTAGTGGGTAGTGATTAGTGACTAGAAAGAGGGGATTTCTGCCGAAAACTCAACATCTGCCGAATAATACTGACACCAATCGACAAGTACTATCCCCTCTTGCCTCCGCCGGTGTCAGCGTAACGGCCGATACAAAGGAATACCCCGCAAAGCCAGCAGTCTCTGACTAACAGCTAAAAGCTAATAGCTAACAGCTAAATTACTCTTTCTTGAACTCGAACTTGTTCTCATTCCCCTCAGCGATGCGCTTGGCGTTGTCCCGGTGCCGCACCACGATGAGCACTCCCGCCACGCAGGCCAGCACTGTCACCGGGATGTTCCCATAGACGAACCAGCAGCAGATGGGGAACAAAATCGCCGCCACCATGGACCCCAGGGACACCCAGCGGGTGATAGCCACCAGCACCACAAAGGCCCCCAGGCAGATCAGGGCGATGCGCCAGTCCATACACAGGATGACCCCCGCGCCGCAGAGAACGCCCTTGCCGCCCCGGAAGCCAAACATACAGGGGAAGGAGTGGCCCAGGATGCAGAAGATGCCCCCCACCAGCTTGCCGATGACCGGCCAGCCCAGGAAGGCGCCCAGCACCGCCCCGCCCAGCAACACGGAGACCACCGCCTTCGCCAGGTCGCCCAGCACCACAAAGACCACCTTCTTTTTGCCGAAGACCCGGTAAAAGTTGGTCAGCCCGGCGTTGCCGCTGCCGTGGCTGCGCACGTCGTCGTGGAGGATATATTTGGAGATGATTAGCGCCGAGTTGCAGCAGCCCAGCAGGTAGGAGACCGCCGCCACCAGGACGAGCAGGCCAACGGTCATGGGCGTTATTCCGTTCATCAGGAATCCTCCTCCTTGTCCCCTTTTTGCCGGATGATCAGGCGGATGGGGGTGCCGTCCAGCCCAAAGGTGTTTCTGATCTGGTTTTCCAGATACCGCTGATAGGAAAAATGGAACAGCTTGGCCTCGTTGCAGAAGCACACGAAGGTAGGCGGCTGCACCCCCACCTGGGTCATATAATAGATTTTCAGGCGGCGGCCCTTGTCGGTGGGGGGCTGGACGCGGGTGGTGGCCTCCGCCAGCACCGAGTTCAACACGCCGGTGCGCACCCGCAGCAGCGACATCTCATGCACCCGGTTGATCAGCTCAAACAGCTTGTTCACCCGTTGGCCGGTCAGGGCGGAGATGAACAGGATGGGCGCGTAAGGCATATAGGACAGGTCCCGGCGGATGTCGTCGGTCATGCGGCGCATGGTCTTGTCGTCCTTTTCGATGTCGTCCCACTTGTTGACCACAATGATGGAGGCTTTGCCCGCCTCATGGGCCAGCCCGGCCACCTTGGTGTCCTGCTCCGTGACGCCCTCGTGGGCGTCGATGAGGATGAGACACACATCCGCCCGGTCGATGGCCAGTGTGGCGCGGAGGACGGAGAACTGCTCAACCCGGTCGTTGACCTTGGACTTTTTGCGCATCCCCGCCGTGTCGATGAAGCAGTACTTGCCGAACTGGTTCTCGAAGAAGCTGTCCACCGCGTCCCGGGTGGTGCCTGCCATGTCGGAGACGATGACCCGCTCCTCCCCCAAAATCCGGTTCACCAAGGAGGACTTGCCCACGTTGGGCTTGCCGATGACCGCCACCTTGATGACGTCCTCGTCCTCGTCGGATTCCTGGTCCTCCGGGAAGTAGCGGACGCACTCCTCCAGCATATCGTCCACGCCGATGCCGTGAATGGCGGAGACGGCGATGGGGTCACCCAGGCCCAGGTTGTAGAACTCGTAGATGTCGGGGTTCAGCGCCTTCGCGCCGGTGGAGTCGGCCTTGTTCGCCACCAGCACCACTGGCTTTCTGGAGCGGCGGAGCAGGCTGGCTACATCCATGTCGGCGGCGGTGACGCCGGTGCGGATGTCGCAGACCAACACGATGACATCGGCGTTCTGAATGGCGATCTCCGCCTGTCCCCGCATGAACTGCAAAATCTCGCTGTTGTTTTGCGGTTCGATGCCGCCGGTGTCCACAATGGTGAACTGCCTGCCGCACCACTCGCAGTCGGCGTACAGCCGGTCCCGGGTGACGCCGGGGGTGTCCTCCACGATGGAGAGCCGCTGGCCCGCCAGCTTATTAAAGAGCATGGACTTGCCCACGTTGGGCCGGCCCACGATTGCTACCAAAGGTTTTGCCATATCGTCACTTCCTTATGGGCACCACCGGACTGTGTAGGGGCGGCCCGTGGCCTCCCGCGTTCAGAGAGCTGTTTCCCAGGGCGGCCAAGGGCCACCCCTACAGGATGAGCAGCAGAACTTATTGGGTAGTGCAGTCGATAAAATTGAATAAAAGATTTACCTATCCGGGTTATAGCGGAAGTATTCATCATCTTCCGGGAAGAACGCCGCGTCCTCCGGCGCGTCCGCGCCCTCCGTCTCCAGAATCGCGTCCAGCAGCTTGAAGCCGTCCTGGGCCACAAAGGTAATTGGAACGCCCAGCGCCGCCTCCACCTGCTCCACCGTCACATCGTCCAGAAAGACGTTCTGGTGGTAGCGAAGCATACAGTCGGGCAGCAGCAGCCGCTCCCCCAGCTCTTTGCCCTTCAGCTGAGCGATGAGATCCCGGCCTGTGATGAGTCCGGCCACGGTGATCTCCGGGCCGAAAAAGTCGTTGCGGATTTCGTACACCCGGCCCTCGCCGCCAAACCGGGCGGTGGCCTCCCCCGCCAGCCGGGTGAGCAGGGGCGCGGCGGCCCGGCCGGTCGCCATGGAGAAGGGGCGAACGTTCACCGTCTCTCCCTCCATCATCCGCAGCGCGCCGTAAAACTCTACCTGGAGCAGCCGCAGCATTCCCACGCCGTTTTCCAGCTGGCAGTAGTCCTCGTAAAACTCATCGGAGGGCAGCTCCCGCTTCGCCAGCAGGTAGAACTCATCGCTGCACCAGAACATCCGGCGGCCAAACTCCGCCAGACACCGGTCTCCGTAAGCCTCCACCATGTCCAGCAGGGCGGCGGCCTCCCCCTGGGTGTAGCTGCGCAGGGGATACAGCCCCTCCCGGTATTTGGTCAGACCCACCGGCACAATGGCCACGCTGGCCACGCCGTTTCGCATGGCCGCCAGGTCGTCCATGGAGCGTTCCAGCGCCGGGCCGTCGTTGACGCCGGGGCAGGCCACGATCTGGCAGTTCATCTGGATGCCCGCCTGGGCGAAGCGGCGCATGATGTCGATGGAGCGCCCGGCGAAACGGTTGCCCATCATCTTCACCCGCAGCTCCGGGTCGGTGGTGTGGACAGAGACGTTGATGGGGGAGATGCGCAGGTCGATGATGCGCTGGATCTCCCGGGGAGAGAGGTTGGTCAGGGTGATATAGTTGCCCATCAGGAAGCTGAGCCGCTCATCATCGTCCTTGAAGTACAACGTGTCCCGCAGACCTGCCGGCATTTGGTCCACAAAGCAAAAAATGCAGCTGTTGGAGCAGCGGTGGCACTTGTCCATCAGGTAGGTCTCGAAGTTCAGCCCCAGCTCCTGGCCCTCCCGTTTGCGGACGCGGAGCTTGCGCTCCCGGCCGCTCTCGTCGGCCAGAGTCAGCGTCAGGCGGGTGTCGTAGGTATAAAATTTGTAGTCCAGCACGTCCACGATGGGGTTGCCGTTGACCGCCCGCAGTTCCTCGCCGGGGCGGATGCCCGCCCGCTCCGCCGGGGAGCGGGGGTCCACCGATGCAATTTTGGTACTCACTGACGTTCTCCCGCTCCGTTCTCAGATAACGTCCGCTGAAAAGAGTCTTGCTTTATCCCTTTTTGCTCAACTGTGGGGTGAAACCCCTCCGTCGCGGCTCATGCCGCGCCACCTCCCCTTTCAGGGGAGGCAAGAGGGGTGGTCAGTTAAGGAACGTCAGTTCTTTGTGGAAAACCTGTACTATGCTGAGAAAAATGCTGGGCAAAATTTCAAGCACTATCCCCCTCGCCTCCCCTGAAAGGGGAGGGGGACCATGCGAAGCATGGTGGAGGGGTTTTCCACAGGAGGCACTGATAAGGCTGATTCAACGGGATAACCGAAAAGATTCATACATAAATAGTTTACCCCATTTCCGCGCAAAAGTAAAGAGCCTGCCAAACAGCAGACTCTCGACTTCGTATCCGGCAACACAGGGGTCACTCCACCTCGGCGTTGGCCTCC
>JAJQAS010000152.1 GCA_021203685.1 Clostridiales bacterium
CCCCCCCCCCCCCCCCCCCCCCCCCCCCCCCCCCCCCCCCCCCCCCCCCCCCCGCATATGAATACCTGTGCAGCGTCCTGTCCGAGCTGGTCTTCGGCAAGGTGTTCTGGGACTACAGCGAAATGCCCTTCAACCTGGGCGGGCGCATCAACCTGCTGTACTGCTTCTTCTGGGGCATCGCGGCGGTGCTGTGGCTGAAACACGTCTACCCCGTCGCCGCCAAATGGATCGAGCGCATCCCCATCCGGGTGGGCACGGTTCTCACCTGGGTGATGGTGGTGTTCATGGTGTGCAACATGGCGGTGTCCTTCCTGGCGCTGGTGCGCAGCGCCCAGCGGGAGGCGGGCGTGGAGGCTGCCAACGTGGTGGCCCAGCTGCTGGACCGGTATTACAGCGACGAGGTGCTGGACGTGATCTACCCGGCAGCCAAGTCCACCCAGTAAATGTTGATTTTTGAGAGAAATTGAACGTATTTAAGCGGCAGCCCCGCACAATTAGAGCTGCGGCGTCTTGCGGAAAATTTCCGCCATAGCTGCGTTGCAAAAACTTGAAATCCACAAAGGATTCCTGCATTTTTGCGCCTTGTTCTGCCAAAAATTTTCTGCACAATCCGCTCTTGCCAAATTGTACGGCGTCGCCGACAAAATTTTATCTGTTCTAGGTGAAGCAGTACATTGACAGTGAGAGATTCCTGCGGTATGCTAAAAAACGTGTGAAATTCAGCTGAGAACAGCGTTGGAATAGAGAGGTTTTTGAACCCATGAAGAAGTTAGCAGATCAGATCACCGACAAGGTCTCCCAGGCGTTCGCCGCCGCCGGATACGACCCGGCGCTGGGCCGGTGCACCCCCTCCAACCGCCCCGACCTGTGCCAGTATCAGTGCAACGGGGCCATGTCCGCCGCCAAGGTCTACCACAAGGCCCCCTTCCTCATCGCCCAGGCGGTGGTGGAGCAGCTGGCCGGGGAGGAGATGTTCTCCAAGGCGGAGATGGTGCGTCCGGGGTTCATCAACCTGGACGTGGCCCCGGCGTACCTGGCCCGGTGGATGGAGGCCATGGAGGCCGACCCCCGGCGGGGGTCTGACCCGGACAGCCAGCCCAAGACCATCGTGCTGGACTACGGCGGCCCCAACGTGGCAAAGCCCCTCCATGTGGGCCATCTGCGCTCCGCCATCATCGGCGAAGCCATCAAGCGCATCGCCCGCTTCAAGGGCCACACCGTCATCGGGGATGTGCACCTGGGGGACTGGGGTCTGCAGATCGGCCAGATCATCACCGAGCTGAAACACCGCCAGCCTGACCTGCCCTACTTCGACCCGGCGGTGACGGAGGACTTCCCCGCCGAGCCGCCCTTTACCATCTCCGACCTGGAAGAAATTTACCCCTGCGCCTCCAAAAAGTCCAAGGAGGACGAAGCCTACAAGGCGGAGGCCCAGGAGGCCACCGCCCGGCTCCAGGAGGGCCACCCCGGCTACCGCGCCCTGTGGCGGCACATCATCAACGTCTCCGTCAGCGACCTGAAGCGGAACTACGAAAAGCTCAACGTGGAGTTCGACCTGTGGAAGGGCGAGAGCGACTGCCAGCCCTACATCCCCCCCATGGTGGAGAAGATGAAGGCCGACGGTTACGCCTACCTCAGCGACGGCGCGCTGGTGGTGGACGTGGCGGAGGAGGACGACGCCCGGGAGGTGCCGCCCTGCCTGATTTTGAAGTCCGACGGCGCCGCCCAGTACGAGACCACCGACCTTGCCACCATCATCCAGCGGGAGGAGGACTACCACCCCGACCGCATCATCTACGTGGTGGACAAGCGGCAGGAACTGCACTTTGTCCGGGTGTTCCGCTGCGCCTACAAGACCGGCCTGGTAGACAAAGACAAATGCAGCCTGGAGTTCGTGGGCTTCGGCACCATGAACGGCAAGGACGGCAAGCCCTTCAAGACCCGGGAGGGCGGCGTGCTGCGGCTGGAGTACCTGCTGCGGGATGTCAGCGACGCCGTCTATGAGAAATCCAAGGCCAACGGCAGCGACCTGAGCGAGGCCGAGCTGCGGGAGATCGCCGATCAGGTGGGACTGGCCGCCATCAAGTACGGCGACCTGTCCAACCAGCCCAGCAAGGACTATATCTTCGACCTGAACCGCTTTATCGCCTTCGAGGGCAACACCGGCCCCTATATCATGTACTCCATGGTGCGCATCAAGTCCATCCTGAAACGCTTCCGGGAGGCCAGCCCCCAGGCGGAGCTGGGCCGCATCCTGCCCCCGGTGGGCCAGAAGGAGACCGACCTGTACCTGACCCTGGCCCGGTTCAGCGACGCCATCGACGATGCCTACGAGCAGAACGCCCCCAACCGGCTCTGCCGCTATATTTACGACCTGTCCAACTGCCTGAACCAGTTCTACGCCGAGCGGAACATCCTCAAGGAGCCGGACCCGGCCAGACAGGCCAGCTACATCAGCCTGATCCAACTGGTGCTGGAGGTGCTGGAGCTGTCCGTGGATCTGCTGGGCTTCCAGGCCCCGGAGCGAATGTAACGTGACAGATTCCGACCGAAAAACAGAGAGAAGGCATTTGGTATGGCTAACACAGGAAAACGAGCAGCCGCGGTAAAGACCCGGCGGGGCGGCCCCGCCGCGGGGGTGCTGGTGGTCGCTGTAGTGGTGCTGCTGGTGGTGGCCGTGATGGCGGCAAATTTCTTCCATATGTTCGACTCCAGCGGAAGCAGCCAGGAGCCGGAAGGCGACACCGTGGCGGCGGATGTTTCCGACGCGGACAGCGACAGCAGCGCGGCGGCGGTGACCGAGGAGCCGGAGGCGACTGTGACCGACTTGGGCATCATCGTCTGTCTGGACCCGGGCCACGGCGGCAACGACCCCGGCTGCAACGACAATGACCGGCTGGAAAAGGACGACACCCTGGCCCTGGCCCTGGCCGTCCGGGAGGACATGGAAGCGGCGGGCATCACCGTGGTGATGACCCGGGAGGACGACACCTATGTCTCTCTGGATGACCGGTGCTACATCGCCAACCAGGCAGATGCGGACTACTTCATCTCCATCCACCGGAACTATGCCAGCGGCATCGCCAACGGCGTGGAGGTCTGGAAGTCCACCAACGCCAGCGATGCCTCCGTCTATCTGGCGGACGCGGTCTCCGCCGGTCTGGAGGCGGTGGGCGTCTCCCGGAACCGGGGGGTCCACACCGGCTCCCAGAGCAGCGAGTACGAGGATTACCAGGTGCTGCGGGAGACCTCCATGCCCGGCGTCCTCATCGAGATGGGCTTCATCGAAAACGATGACGACAACTGGTACCTGGACACCTATCTGGAGGAATACGCCCAGGCCCTCACCCAGGCTGTGCTGGACACTTACGAGGCCAGCCAGGAGGGGTTTGAGACGGGCAGCGCAGACAGCAGCGCGGAATAAGAGAACATTCATAAAACAACGACCCGCCCGGACAGTGTAATCGAACTCTGTCCGGGCGGGTTTCCGTTGGTGGGGCGTGTCAATGTCAGCGGGCGGCCATGCTGTTACAGGGTGTCCAGGTAATTTTCATACCCGGCGGCGTACTTTCGGTAATCCACCCGGAGCAGCGGCCGGACGCCCCGTTTGGTGGAAACGGTTTTCGCATTGCGATACGCCATGTGCCCGATATAGCCAACGAAATTGACCGTCCTGTCGCTGTTCAGCGCCATGATGTCCTCCGGTTCCCGCTCCAGCAGCGACACACCGTCTCCGTAGTGGAAGTACTCGTTTTCTGCGTCCTCGATGAATTTCCTGCGCGTTTTCCGGTCCCCGCAGTGGACATAGACCCTGGCGTCCAGCCTGCTGAGCACGGTCAGCGTGCGGTCCTCCCGGGAGATGCGGTACTTTCGGGGCAGGCGGATCTTCCGTTGGGTGCGCTTTGCCCGGAACGGGGCGTGGTCGTTACAGATAAATTGCAGTTTTGACATGGTATTGCGCTCCTTTTTCGTTTTTTCCACAAAGAAGCGCAGCAAAAAAGCTCCCATCGACAACGACGGGAGCGGCAGCCAAACGCAGACAAAGTCCCATCGTATCAAGCATTAGCACCTTACCCAGCGGCAGGTTGCTGTGCGGTCAGCGGGCTTGTCCCTCGCGCACTCTCTATGGTACCTGTAGTGTAGCACAGCGGAGAGCCGGAGTCAAGCGTTTTTCGCTGCCTGTACAACACGGGAACCCCGGCACAGCCAAACGCCGTACCGGGGTCCCGTGTTGTTGAGACTTTTAGAGAAAAGAGAGGGAGGTGTCTGGAGGCGATGCAGCATCCTCCTGACAAGGATTATTATAGCAGGAGCCGCCGTCGAATGGTGAAGAAAATGGGAACGATTTTTGAAAAAAATATGAATCCAGACGGGGGAACATTCACACACGGGAAGGTTCCCATGCCAGAGCCGCTTCGGAACGCACTTGGCGCGGCGCGAAGCGCCGGAATGATCCAACCGCTCGAAACGGCTCAAAAAAAGACCGCAGGCCGTGGACGATTTCACGTTCCACGGTCTGCGGCTGTTCCCTGTTGGTCTCTACCCCAGCGCCACGTCCAGCGCCATCATCAGGGTAAACCCGGCGGCGAAGGCCAGCGCCCCCACGTTGGAGTGCTTGCCCTGGGACATCTCCGGGATCAGCTCCTCCACCACCACATAGAGCATGGCTCCGGCGGCGAAGCTCAGCAGATAGGGCAGGGCGGGGAGCACCAGCCCGGCTGCCAGCAGCGTTGCCGCCGCGCCCAGCGGCTCCACCAGTCCGGAGAGCACGCCGCTGAAAAACGCCCGGGACTTGCTCATGCCGCCCGCCGTCAGGGGGACGGAGATGATGGCCCCTTCCGGGAAGTTCTGAATGGCGATGCCCAGAGACAACGCCAGCGCCCCCGCTGCGGAGATTTGGACGTTTCCCGCCAAAAATCCGGCGTAGACCACGCCTACGGCCATGCCCTCCGGCAGGTTGTGGAGGGTCACCGCCAGCAGCAGCATAGTGTTGTTCTTCAAATGGCTTTTGGGTCCCTCCGGGTCGGTGCTGTTCCGGTGCAGATGGGGCGTGATGTGGTCCAGCAGCAGCAGGAACAGCACCCCCGCCCAAAACCCCACCGCCGCCGGGACAAAGGACCACGTTCCCATGGCCTCCGCCTGCTCCAGCGCCGGGATCAGCAGGCTCCAGATGGACGCGGCCACCATCACCCCGGAGGCAAAGCCGGTCAACCCCCGCTGGACGCTGTCCCGGACGGCGTCCTTCATCAGGAACACGCAGGCGGACCCCAGCGTGGTCCCCAAAAGGGGAAGCAACAGACCGTAAGCAACCTTTATCGTCAAATCGCACCTCCGTTTTGCCAGTCGTTCTGTCAGATTCGTTCTGGTTCATCATACTTGCCGATGGTCGGCTTGTCAAGCCGATTCTTTTCATGGCAATTCCCTCCCGAAACCCGTTCCAGTGTGACAACAGACCATTCGGCGATTTTTGTCAGCATCAAACATGATTTGGAAAAACTCGACTGTCATAAAAGGCCACACCGGAACAAGTCCGATGTGGCCCTTGTGGAAAGAATCAGCCACAGTCAGCCAGCAGCGCCTTCCATGTCTTGGGGCCACAAATCCCGTCGGAATCAAGCCCCTGCGCGGTCTGGTAGTCCTCCACGGCGGACTGGGTCAGGCTGCCGAACTTGCCGTCGGGGTCCAGCTCGCAGCCCTGTGCGGCGTTGAGCAAAATTTGCAACACAATAACCTGCTGGCCCTCATCGCCTTTTCTCAGTGTGTCCATGTCCTTCGTCACCTCCGTCAAATAAAGTTCCCGCTCCGCCTTGCGGCGGCTCACCAGCCCGGAGAGCACCTTGCCTCCGGCCTTGTTGTAGAGCAGCATCGCCTCCCCGATCTCCGCAAGGGTGCGGTCTGCGCACAGCGTCTTGAGGTTGTTCTGCCCACAGTTGAACGCGAAGCTGGTCAGGGCGGACAACTGGTTCTCGTTCATCTGGGCGGTCAGGGGAACGTAGGAACTGTTGTTGGCGTAGGCCCAGAACTTCGCCACGTCACTCTCCAGCAGGCTGTCCGCCTTTGCCTGGGTGATGGTCATACCCTTCGCCACGCTCTTGCCGTCCACCTTCCCGGTGTGG
>JAJQAS010000064.1 GCA_021203685.1 Clostridiales bacterium
CCCCCACCCTGACCACCGGCGCCGAGCCTGCGGCGGCTCCCAAAAAGGAGACCGAAGCCGTGGTGGTGGACGACTCCATGCTCTCCGAGGCGGAGAAAAAAGCCGTCAACGAGTTTGTGGAAAAAATCGACATCACCGACGCCACCCAGGTCATGCAGTACGGCGTGGCCGCGCAGAAGAACATCGCCGCCTTTTCCGAGAACGCCCTGAACCAGGTGCGCACCAAGGATCTGGGCGACATCGGCAACAGCCTCTCCAGCCTGGTGGTGGAGCTGAAAAACTACGACCCCAGCGGGGAACCCCAGAAGAAGAAGGGGCTCTTTGGCCGGGCCAAGGTCAAGGCCGACGAGGTCCGGGCGCAGAACGCCAAGGCCGAGGCCAACGTGGACAAAATCTGTGAGATTTTGGAGCAGCACAAGCTGAACCTGATGAAGGACGTGGCCATGCTGGACCAGATGTACGACCTGAACCAGCAGTATTACAAGGAGCTGACCATGTATATCGTGGCCGGCAAAAAGAAGCTGGCTAAGGTCAAGGCGGAGGACCTCCAGCAGCTCCACGACAAGGCCGTCCAGAGCGGCACCCAGGAGGACGCGGAGGCCTACAACGATTACGCCAACATGATCCAGCGGTTCGAGAAAAAGATCGGCGACCTGGAGCTGACCCGGATGATCTCTCTGCAAATGGGGCCCCAGACCCGGCTGCTGCAAAACAACGACGCCACTATGATCGAGAAGATCGACACCTCGCTGCTGAACAACATCCCCCTGTGGAAGAGCCAGATGGTCATATCCATGGGGCTGGAGCGCTCCCGTCAGGCCACCGCCGCCCAGTCCGCCGTGACCAACATGACCAACGAGCTGCTGAAAAAGAACTCCGAGATGCTCAAAATGGGCACTATCAACACCGCGAAAGAGGCGGAGCGGGGCATCGTGGACATCGAGACCCTGCGCAAGACCAACGAGGACCTGATCTCCACCCTGGACGAGGTCATGAAAATTCAGGACGAGGGACGGCAGAAGCGGGCCGAAGCCGAGAAGGAACTGGGCAAGATCGAGGGCGAGCTGCGGCAGAAGCTGCTGGAGCTGCGCACCTGAGCTGTTAGCTACTAGCCGTTAGCTGTTAGCCAGGCGCTGCTAACTACTAGCCACTAACCACTCGTTTGACAGTCCCCAAAAAGCCGTCCCCCAAAACAGGTGAAGCATATGAAATTTTTGAAAAAATTTTCTGTGGCGGTGGTCATCACGGCCCTGGTGGTGGTGGGCTGCCTCGCCTATTCGGTGGCGACGGCCCCCGCCAGCCTGCCCGACGTGCAGGTGGGCAACTGGGTCTGTGACGAGGCCAACGTCCTCTCCTCCGATACGGAGACCCAGGTGCGGGACTACAACAGCCAGTTCGACACCAGCTACGCCGCCTATGTGGCGGTGGTGACGGTGAACAGCACCAGGGGCTGGGACGCCACCGATTTCGGCAGCGAAATTTTTGACAAGTGGGAGCTGTACGGCAACGACTTTCTGCTGGTGCTGGACATCGGGGGAGAGGCGGACTACCTCTTCTACGGCAGCAACTACACGGATTTTGACTATTCTTCCTACCTGAGCGAGTACGTGGACCCCTATTTCTACAGCGGGGACTATGACACGGCGGTGCTCACCCTGATGGAGGCCATGGACACCTATCTGGCCGGGAAAAACGGTCAGTCCTCCGCCACGACGGCTGATGAGACCGGCGGCTGGGTGGACGACGCCTATTATGACTACGACTACAGCTATGAAAGCGAATACACGGGAGGTGAAGCTGTCATGAGTATCCTCTTTTTAATTATTGTGTTGTTGATTATCCTCCACTCTATTGACCGCATCCGGTACAACCGGTGGTATCGCCAGTACGGTTTTATGGACCGGCCCCCGGTGATGTTCACCCCGCTGCTGTTCTGGAACCGGAACCGGTGGCGGCGGCCCCCGAGAGGGCCAGGCGGCCCTGGCCCCGGTCCCGGCGGCTTTGGCGGTGGATTTGGCCCTGGCCCCGGTGCCGACGGTCCCCGTCCCGGCGGCGGCGCAGGCCCCAGACCGCGCACCCCCGGTGGCGGCGGCTTTGGCGGCGGTAGTCCCGGCGGCGGCGGCTTCGGCGGAGGCGGCGGCAGCCATGGCGGAGGCGGCTTCGGTGGCGGCGGCGGCAGCCGCGGCGGACACCGGTAATAGTCCCCATTGTTATCCTTTTGAATCAGCCCCAGCGATGAGCTGTTAGCTATTAGCCGTTAGCTGTTAGTCAGGCACTGCATCCCATAAGCGGGTAACCGCAAAGGCGTGCAAAAGGGGCGGCAGCTCATCCAACTTGTTATCGTTCAGTTCAAAAATACTAAAAGTAATCAACTATGACGCAGAACACAAAGCTCCGGGGGCGGTTCGCCCCCAGCCCCAGCGGGCGGATGCACCTGGGCAACGCCTTTTCCGCTCTGCTGGCCTGGCTCTCCGTCCGCCACGCGGGGGGAGAGATGGTCCTCCGGCTGGAGGACCTGGACCCCGCCCGGTGCAAACCGGCCTACTGTGCCCAGGTGGAGGCTGACCTCCGCTGGCTGGGCCTGGACTGGGACATGGGCGGCAGTCAGGGCGGCGAAGGGTATTACCAGAGCCGCCGGAGCGAGATCTACACAACTTATTTGGAGCAGCTCCGGGCAAAGGGGCTGCTCTATCCCTGTTTTTGCAGCCGGAACCAGCTTCACGCGGCCTCCGCGCCCCACCGCAGCGACGGCACGCCCCCCTACAGCGGCGCGTGCCGCAGCCTGACGCCGGAGCAGCAGGTCCAGCGGGCAAAAACCCGCAAACCCGCCGTCCGCGTGCGCGTACCAGAGGAAACCGTTTGTTTCACCGACGGGGTCATGGGGCCGCAGGCCCAAAATCTGGCCCGGGAGTGCGGCGACTTCATCCTCCGCCGCAGCGACGGGGTTTACGCCTACCAGCTGGCGGTGGTGGTGGACGACGCCCTGATGGGGGTCAACCAGGTGGTGCGGGGGGAGGACCTGCTGGACTCCACCCCCCGACAGATTTGGCTCCAGCGGCAGCTGGGGTTCCCCCAGCCGGGCTACTGCCACGTTCCCCTGCTCTACGGGCAAGACGGACATCGGCTCTCCAAGCGGCAGCGGGACCTGGACCTGGGTGCCATCCGCGCCGGCGGCGCCCACCCGGAGGACGTGGTGGGGCGGCTGGCCTGTTGGGCGGGGCTGACCGACCGGCCGGAGCCAATTTCCGCCGGGGAGCTGGTGCGGGACTTCGCCTGGGAAAAGGTGCGAAAAACCGACGTCATCGTGGAGTGAACGCCATGGAAGAAAACAAGCGCAAAAAAAAGCGGCAGTTGGGGCCGCTGACCTGGGTGCCGGAGGGCTTTCTGTTTGTGGTGCTGCTGGCGGAGCTGGCGGCGCTGCTGACGGCGGCGCTGAACTGGACCCAGCGGGTGATCTGGGCCGCCATCGTCTCCGTTCTGTGGGCGGGTGTACAGGCCGTTCTCGTTGCCTTCGCGGTGAAGGAGGAGCCGGTCTCCGTGGCCCAGGTGGTGACGGCGATCTTCCGCAGCGTGGTCTCCACGGCGCTGCTGTTTGGGGTGGCGGTGCTGACGGTGCAGTCTCCTACCCTGACCAACAAACTGGCCTTCGGTACCGCAGCGGCGGCAATGGCGCTGAATCTGGCGGATGTGGAGCTGCTGCGAAGGAGAATTAGCAATTAGCAATGTGCAATGAAAACCGCTGGAAACAGGCATACAACCCGTTTCCAGCGGTTTTCCCTATTGCTTGACGTTCCCTGTGCGCAAAGACGGCCCCTTTCGGGAACGTTCACCCAATATGTTCATATAACACCACGTTGTTTTCCTTCGCCAGCTGCCGCGCATTGTCGGTAAACGAGGAATTTGTGATCACGGCGGCGCAGCTGGCGTTGTAGTGGGATTTTGCCGCCACAACTTCCTGTATGGGCTTATTCCCCAATTTGGAGCTGTAGCGCTTACACTGGAACACCCATTTCCTCCCCTTTTTGTCGATGGCTGTGATGTCCGCGCCAAAATCACCGCTGGCAGGCGTGACTTTGACTTGCCTGTATTTTTTGCTTCGGATCAGCCACCGCTCGCAGTAATGCTCGTATTCCAGGCCGCTGAGCGGGCCACTGGTGGTTCTGCGTTTCCAGGATGGGTAGACCAGCAGCCCTTTCCGCTTGATTCTGGGCGCAGGCTGTTTGAAGAGCTTGCAGAAGAAAACGGCAACGATGCAGAAGGGGACGGAAACAATATCCGCGCACAGCGCAAGGATGCACAGAATCAGTTTCGAAAAAGCTGTGAGAATGAGCAAAAGGATCCCTTTTCCGTTCATCGGATTCCCCCGTCCGGCACAAATTCCGGTTCTCTCACCGGGGCAAACGCACCATGTCCGGCGTGATGTCCGCCAGCGTGGCCGCGCCGCACATCTGCATGGTGTCCTCCAGCTCTCCGGCCAGCTTCTGGATGTACGCCAGGACGCCTTCCTGGTCGCCGCCGTAGACGGCGGTGACGAAGGGGCGGGCGATGAGCACCGCGTCCGCGCCCAGGGCCAGGGCCTTGAACACGTCTACGCCGGTGCGGATGCCGCCGTCCACCAGCACCTTCACACCAGAGCCCCGCAGGGCTTCCACGATCTCCGGCAGCACCTCGGCTGTGGCGGGGCACTGGTCCAGCACGCGGCCTCCGTGGTTGGAGACGACAATGCCGGCGGCTCCCGCCTCCTTCGCTTTCAGCGCACCTTTGACAGTCATAATGCCCTTGACCACGAAAGGCTTTCCGGCGGCCTCCACCACCTCCCGCAGCTCGTCCACGCTCTTGGAACCGGCGGGCGGGGTCAGCCCCTTCAGGAAGGGCAGCCCGGCGGCGTCCACGTCCATAGCCACTGCGAAGGAGTTGGACTGGGCCACCAGCGCCATTTTCTCCCGGATGGTGTCGATGTTCCAGGGCTTCACCGTGGGGACAGCCATGCCGCCGTTGGCGGCGATGGCGGCAGTGGCGGCCACCATCACGTTGGGGTCGCTGCCGTCCCCGGTGAAGGCGGCGATGCCGCCCTTTGCGCAGGCGGCCACCAGCGCGTCGTTGTAGGTTACGTCGGAGTATTTGTCGCTGTAGTGGAGCTGCACTGTCCCCACCGGTCCCGCAAAGAAGGGATAGCGGAAGGTCTTGCCGAACAGCTCCAGACTGGTGTCGATGGGCCGGTTTTCGCAGAGGGTATCCATGTTCACCCGAATTTCCTGCCATTTGTCGTAGTTGCGGATGGCTACGTCGCCTACCCCCTTGGCTCCGGGGCCGGGAATGGTGTTTTTGCAGGCTCTGCCGTTGCAGACGGGGCAGGCGTGACAGCTTTTGCCAATGCACAGTCGGGCGGCGGCCTGTGCTTCCTGATAGGTCATATGTGTGTCCTCCCATTTGCCATAGTGAATAGCAGCGCGCAGGGCACTGCCCTGTAAAGTGCTTTTATTATATCGCATCCAGGTGGAAGAAGCAAGAGCTGTGTTTCCCACAGAAAAGCACAAAAAAGAAGTGACCCGGCGATTCAACCTCTCACCGGGTCACTTCTGTTCTGATTTGAAATCGAGTACCATTGGTCTGTACCTCACTTGCTTCGAATTGGGGGGCTTAATTGTACATTGGACCGTACCTCCTGTGTTATTTGATGGGGGACTTGAAATTCAGCCTCATAACACATCATCCTTTTTTCAGGTCATGGGATGGGGTGGAAGGAACCTGCTGCTTTTCCGGTACAGCTGCCGTTTTCAACTGTTCTTTGGAATCAACTCCTTTTGAAGAACTGCTGTTCTTTTTGATGTCATTACTATACTACAAGAACGAGTAATTGTCAAGCACTTTTTTAAAGATTTTTTTCTTTCATTTCGGAAAAGCGGAGAATTTGGTCAAATGAATGATTCACAGAACATTTATGCAAAATTACGGTTTCATAGTCCTTATTTCGGGGCTATGTGCCGGAATAACGAAGGAGAATGCTGCAGGATATCCGTCAAATGCGGGAAGAAACATACACACGGCCCCGTGTACAAAAACCCACGAAAACCTGCAAAAAACCTGTTGACAAAGG
>JAJQAS010000101.1 GCA_021203685.1 Clostridiales bacterium
CTTTGTTCGTTTCAAAAATGAAAGGATGATGCTTTATGTCCACAAGCTGGAAACCCGTCACCGCCATCACCATGGGAGACCCCGCAGGCATTGGCCCGGAGATTTGTGTCGACACCATGCTGAGCCCCGAAATCGCCGCCGTCTGCCGCCCCTTTGTCATCGGCTCCCAGGCCGTGATGGAAAAGGCCGCCGCCTGCAAGGGCAAGACCCTCAAGTTCCACCCCATCAGCGATCCCTCCGAGGCCCTGTATGAGTTCGGGACCTGCGACATTCTGGAGACCGGCGACTACGACACCGACTCCCTGGAGTGGGGCAAGGTGCAGAAGCTGGCCGGTCAGATGGCGGTGGACTTCATCTACAAGTCCATCGACCTGGGCCTCGCCGGGAAAATCGACGCCGTCTCCACCGCTCCCATCAACAAGCAGGCCATCAAGCTGGTGGGCGTCAAGGAGCCGGGCCACACCGAGATGTACCAGGTGAAAACCAACAGCCGCTACGCCCTGACCATGTTCTCCTGCCACAAGCTCCGGGTGTTCTTCGTCTCCCGCCATATGTCCCTCATCGACGCCTGCAAGTATGCCACCAAGGAAGTGGTGCTCCAGGACGTTATCGACATCGACTACGAGCTGCGGAAGATCGGCATCGACAACCCCCTGATCGCTGTGGCCGCCCTGAACCCCCATGGCGGCGACAACGGCCTGTTTGGCACCGAGGAGATCACCGAGCTGGCTCCCGCCGTCAAGGCCGCCCAGGAGCGGGGCATCAACTGCGTTGGTCCCTGCCCCGCCGATTCCGTGTTTAACATCGGTAAGTCCGGCAAGTATGACGCCATCCTCTCCCTCTACCACGACCAGGGCCACATCGCCTGCAAGACGCTGGACTTCGAGAAGTCGGTCACCTTGACCTTCGGCCTGCCCTTCATCCGCTCCTCCGTGGACCACGGCACCGCCTTCGACGTGGCCGGCAAGGGCGTCGCCCAGGGCAACTCCATGATCGAGTCCACCAAGGTCGTCTCCGAGTACGCCACACTCCAGCACAACAAGAACGCCGCAGAGAAGTAAAAACACCGCAGACAACACAAATATAATAGAAAGTGAGGTTGAACACTATGCCGAAAATCGGAGCAGTCGCGGACGACCTGACCGGCGCGACGACCACAGGCGTACTGCTGGCCCGTTCCAAGGCCAGGACCGCCGTGTTCTTCAACGAGCAGGCCGCCCTGAAGGCGGAAGGAATGGAGGAGCTGGACGCGGTCCTGATCTCCACCAGCAGCCGCCCGCTGCCCAGGGACGAGGCTTATAAGGCCGTCGTCTCCGCCACGGAGGCGCTGAAAAAGATGGGCGTCCAGTATTTCAGCAAGCGCATCGACACCACCCTTCGGGGCGGCGTAGGCGTAGAGATCGACGCCATGCTGGACACCATGGGAGACGACGCCATCGCCGTGGTCGTCCCGGCCATGCCCCAGTCCCGCCGGGTCGTGGTAGGGGGCTATTCCGTCATCGACAGTGTGGCGCTGATCCGTACCCCCGTGGCCCAGGATGTGCGCACCCCCGTGAAGGAAAACTATGTGCCCAAGCTGCTGAAGCAGCAGACCCGCCGCCAGGTGGGACTGATCAAGCTGGACGCCGTACTGAAGGGCCCCCGAACCATCGCCAAGAAGCTGCTGTCCAAGCGGGAAAAGGGCTGTGAGGTCATCGTGGTGGACGCCATCAGCATCGAGGACGTTCAGGCCATCGCCCAGGCTTGTGTCCAGCTCCACTGGAATGTGCTGGCCGTTGATCCGGGCGCCTTTACCGCCAAGCTGGCCTACTGCCGGGGCCTGATCCAGGCGGAAGAGGCCAACATCCCCGAAGGCACCGTGGACGGACAGGGCAAGACCGTACTCATCACCGCCGGCAGTGCCTCCCCCGTCACCAAGCGCCAGATGGAAGTGCTCTGCGAGGACCCCCGGCACGTGCGCATCAGCATCGACCCCGTCCAGCTGATCGAAGGCGGCATGGCGGCAGAGGCCGAAGCCAGCCGGGCCGCCCAGCAAGTGCTGACCTTGCTGGAGCAGCAGCCCGCACCCAGGGCCATCCTGCTGGAGACCGCGCTCCACGGCATCCTGCTGAACCTGGACAAGGAGGACACGGACCGGGACTACTACGGCGGACAGTGCGCCGACATGATCAACGCCTACCTGGGCCAGATCGTCAAGACCGTC
The DNA here is from genome assembly GCA_021203685.1 of Clostridiales bacterium. Classification (GTDB taxonomy): domain Bacteria; phylum Bacillota; class Clostridia; order Oscillospirales; family Oscillospiraceae; genus Onthomonas. Next base: position 2,204 of record JAJQAS010000101.1, read on the forward strand.
CTGGACGCCAAACGGGACCAGATCGCCGGGCTTTACTGCACTGGCGGCGACACCGAGGTCAATGTCTGCAACGCGCTGGACGTCCAGTGCCTGGAGGTGATGGACTACGTCATCGCTCAGGTGGACATCGGGCGGCTCACCGGCGCCTACGCCGGAATCCCCATCATCGGCAAGGGCGGACTGACCGGCACGGACACCATCGTTCTCGACATCGTTGACCGCCTCTTCAAAGAAGCGGCTCGATAATAATTACAAAAAGAAGGAGGAGAGTATCTATGAAAATCGCAATGGGCTGCGACCCCAACGCGGAGGCGTTCAAGCAGGAAATGATCGCCTATGTGAAGGAGCTGGGCCACGAGGTCGTGGACTTTGGAAGCGACGACATCATCTATGCTCACACGGCCTGCCGGGCGGCGGAAGCCGTCGCCGCCGGGGAGTGTGACCGGGGCATCCTGTTCTGTGGCACCGGCATCGGCGTGATGCTGGCCGCCAACAAGGTCAAAGGCGCCTATGCCGCCAACGTGAACAACGTCTATTCCGCCAAGCGGGCCTGCCTGAGCAACAACTGCAACATCATCACCCTGGGCAGCCAGGTGACCGGCAATATGCTGGCCAAGGAACTGATCGCCGCCTATCTGGCCTGCACCTATGTCTACAACGAGCGTTCCGGTAAGAAAGTGGACGCCATTGTGGAGTACGAACAGACCCACTGAGCAAGCTGAAACCAACCACATCTTAAAAGAAACGAGGTAAGTATTTCATGTCCGACAACAAGGAAAAGAAAGAGCTGGATCTTGACCTGCTCCAGAAGATGAAAAACATCCCCGGCGGCCTGGTTCTGATCCCCCTGATCATCGCCGTGGTCATCGCCACCGTCTGTCCCTCGGTCTATCAGATCGGCGGTTATGTGACCGCCCTGTTCTATGACGGCAACTCCTGCATGATGGGCTTCTTCCTCATCGTGTGCGGCTCCGCCATCAACGTGCGCCAGGTGGGCCTGCCGCTGTACAAAGGCGTGGTCATGACCACCACCAAGCTGCTCCTGGGTGTTCTCCTGGGTCTGCTGGTGGCCAACCTCTTTGGTGACGCCGGTTTCCTGGGCCTGACCCCCTTCGTCATCATCGCCGCCATCACCAACTCCAACAGCTCCCTGTATATCTCCCTGTCCTCTCAGTTTGGTAACGCCTCCGACACCGGCGCCGTCTCCATCCTGTCTCTGAACGACGGCCCCTTCTTCACGCTGGTCGCTCTGGGCACCACCGGCCTGGCGGATATTCCCATCATGACCCTGATCGCCACCCTGACTCCCCTGCTGATCGGCTTCATCTGGGGCAACCTGGACGCCGGTTTCCGCAAGACCTGCGCCACCGCCCAGCCCATCGTCACCTTCTTCATGACCATCTCCATCGGCGCCAAGACCAGCGTCTCCACCATCATCTCCGCCGGTGCTTCCGGCATCATCCTGGGCCTGTTCTCCGCCGCCACCGGCATCCTGTTCTTCTTCATCGTCAACCTGCTGCTGCCGAAGAAGGAGCGCAACGCCATGGGCGCCGCCATCGGCACCACCGCTCTGAACTCCGCCCAGACCCCCGCCGCCGTGGCCGAGGCTGACCCCACCATGGAGCCTTATGTCGCTTCCGCCACCGCTCAGTGTGCCACCGCTTCCGTTATCACCCTGTTCCTCTGCCCCTTCATCGTCACCTTCTTCGACAACTTCATGCGTAAGCACAGAAAGGGCATCTACTCCGCCGAAGGTTGGGCTGCCGACAAGGTCGCTCAGTAAGCGCAGTATTCCCCATTACCCCATCCCAGGCAAGCTCCGGCAGGTCCAAGGGCCTGCCGGAGCATAGGACAAAAAATTGCCGTTATTTCCACCAAATGCACCGCGCCCGCGGAGAAAGGAACGCTATCATGAACCAGGAATCCAATGCTTACACCGCCGCCACCGACAACACGCAGTCTCAGCCCACAGCCCCTGTGTCTCCTGCCCGGGCGGAGCTGGATGTGCGTATGAATGCGAAGTATATCTACGATATGCTGCTCTATCATATGTACTCCACACTGGGCGGATTCCTGATCAATATGGTAGGTCTGACCATCATCATTATGGGCGGTATGCGGCTTTACTTTGGCCAGGCCACGCTGCTGAGCGCCGCGGCCTACTGCGCCTTTGGCGTCCTGTTGCTGGCGGCCACCCCTGCCAGCCTGAAAATGCGGGCCAACAACACCATGAAGCTGAACAAGTACCAGGACACCCTCCACTACGGCTTCGACAACAGCGGCATTGACGAGACCATCGAGGGCGGAACCAACCACTACGGCTGGAACCAGGTGGAAAAAGCGGTCAGCACCCCCAAGACTATCTCCTTCTACATGGAGGGCAACGACAGCGTGCTGGTATTCCCCAAGGAGTGCTTCGACAACGAGACCTTCCAGTCCGCCATGTGGTATCTCAGCCACAATGTGGTGATGGGCAAAATTTATATCCACTGATGAGCGCTTTTCGCTGCTGGCCGTTGGCTGTCAGTCTAAAGCAAACAACGCAAAAGGAAACTGAGAGCGAAACCACCCGTTTGTAAAGCAACGGAAACGATAAGCGCAGCATAACAGGAGCAACATTATGGAAACTGTGAAAACCCCATTTCTCTTTGTGAATCCCAAGTCCTATCTTTACGGCCAGAGAAGCCTGACATTGGCTCAGGCTGCGGATCGGCTCGCGCAGGAGACCGGCGCACAAATCTTCTTCACCTGTCCCTATGCGGATCTGCGCCTGATTGCGGAACATACGCAGCATATCATCGTCACCGCACAAAATATGGACCCGCTTACCCCCGGACGCGGAATGGGGGCAATTCTGCCGGAATCGCTGGCGGAGGCTGGCGCGAAAGCTGTGGTGCTCAACCATGCGGAAAATCAGAAAACGGTGGCGGAGCTTTACGCCTGCATCCGCCGGGCCAGGGAACTGGGTCTCATCACCATTGTCTGCGCAGACTCTGTTACAGAGGCCAAAGCGGTCGCTGAGCTGGGCGTGGACGTCATTTTGGCGGAACCCACTGAACTGATCGGGACCGGCACCACAGCTGACGACGACTACACGATACAGGCCACACGCGCCATCAAGGCGGTAGACCCGGATGTTAAAGTGATGATCGCCTCCGGTATTACCACAGCGGAGGACTGCTATAAAGTCGTCTATCTGGGCGCAGACGGCACCGGTTCCACTTCCGGCATCGTCAAGGCGCCCGATCCCGCCCTCCGGGTAAAAGAAATGGTTCATGCCATTTTGCAGGCCATGGAGGATCGGAACGCAGACAGGACGTGCAGATAGCATACAAAAAGCGCAGGGTCAGGACTGCCCGGTGAATGCCGCAGCTGGAGCCGCCTGCTTCTATTGGCATCCTCTCAAATATACGCCCACATTGACGGTATAGCTCCCGTCGGTGTGGGCGTATGTTTTTGACGCGTGCTGGCAGATGACGTCCTCCAGCTCAGGCTTGGTGTTATTCCCATTGGGTGCCGGTGTACATATCTGTGGTGGCCGCATTGGATGTGTCCAGCCAGGAGGGGTCGAAGTCGGTCAGGGCGGAGCAATCAGAAAACATCCAAGCCATATCCGTCACGTTAGAGGTATCCCAGCCGGACACATCCAGCGAGGTCAAGGAGGAGCAGTCCTCAAACATCCAGCGCATATGTGTCACTTTGGAGGTGTCGAAGCCGGATACATCCAGCGAGGTCAGGGCGGAGCAGTTATAGAACATATTATACATATTCGTCACTTTGGAGGTGTCGAAGCCAGACAAGTCCAGCGAGGTCAGGGCGGAGCAGTCATAAAACATCCCATTCATATTCGTCACGCTGGAGGTGTCGAAGTCAGACAAGTCCAGCGAGGTCAGGGCGGAGCAGTCCTCAAACATCCAACTCATATCCGCCACGTTGGAGGTGTCAAAGTTTCCGTCAAAGTGAATGGATGTCACATTCTCATACTCAAAGAACAAGTCCTCGCAGTCGCTGCCGCCTACCACGCCGCCTTCCCCCGCGATGTACTGCACTGTCCCTTCTGTCCAGCACAAAACGCTGCCATCCCCGGCTTCGGAGAGGTCGGCGGCGTCCTCCGGTGCGTCCGCCAGGGTGTCCAGGAAGTAAATCTCCGTGATATCCGTTGTCAGCGTGCTCCCGTCCAGGGAGGTGTAGTTGAAAACATAGTAGCCATCCTCGTCCGTTGGCACATCGCCGTTTTCATCCGTTATCAGCGCGGGACGCACACCGGAACGCAGAACGCCACTGCCTGTTGTGACCTCTTCCGCAGTCGCCTCGTCCTCTGCTGTGGTCGTGCTGACGCTGACGGTGGTGCCGCTGGCCTGAGACATACAGTCGGCGGCGGCGGTTTTGACGGCGTTGCTGGTGACGGTCGCGCCGGAAACGCCGTCCACGTCGGCGGACTGGGCCTCCAGAATGGCGGCGGCCATGTCCCCACCGATGGCCCCGCCGATGCTCTCCGTCTCACCGGAAACGTTGATCTCTACGGCGGTGATGCTGTTCTCATCGAAGGTCATGGTGACATAGACGTCGCTGGCAATGCCTTCCGCGCTGCCCTCGTAGGTGCCGGGGGTGTAGAGGGCGGAACTGGCGGTGCTGTTGTTGATCGTGGCTGTGTCGTCCTCCGCCGTGGCTGCGCTGCCGCTTCCGGCGAACCAGACCAGACAGAAGAGCAACCCCGCCGCCGCCACGGCGCCCCCAATGATGGGCAGCAGCGGCTTCCGCTTTTTTGTGCTTTCCCCGGCCTGCCGCTGTGCCGCTTCCTGCCGCGGTGTTTCGGCTGAGGGCTGCTGCGATTTCCGCATCAGCTGTTCAAAAGCCTGGTCTCTTTCCAGGCGCTTCTGCCGTTCCCGTTCCTGCTCCTCGTCCGGCTGCGCTGCCTTTGCGCGCTGCTGTTCCGCGGCCTGCCGGTGCTGCTGCTCTTCCTGCATCCGCTGCAATTTCGCTTCCAGGGCCTGCTTTTCCGCCAGGAGCTGCTGCATCTCCGCATCAAAATCGGTCTGGCCGGGGCAGGTGACGCTCCGGGGCAGCGGCATCAGGGTGGGGTAGGCCAGGTAGTTGACGCTCTCGTCCGCGCCGGAGCCTGTTGTCGTTTTCTCGGTTTCCATCATGGATACCTCTCTTTCTTTGTTGTTGTCTGGGGAATGGCTTTTTCGTGGGGCAGCCGCAAAATCAGCCGGTCACTTCACACTCGTGCCCATGTACATCAGGGTTGTATCCGCGTTGGAGGTGTCCAGCCAGCCTGTGTCAAAGTCGGTCAGGGCAAAGCAGAACCAAAACATACATCCCATATCGGTCACGCTGGAGGTGTCCCAGCCGGACAGGTTCAGCGACTCCAGCGCGGTGCAGAAGCCGAACATCCATTGCATAGTCGTCACGCTGGAGGTGTTCCACTTCGACAGGTTCAACGACGTCAGCGCAGAACAATTGAAAAACAGATAACTCATGTCCGTCACGTTGGCGGTATCCCAGCCGGACAGATCCAGGGATTCCAGAAGGGTGCAGTTGTAGAACAGTCCGCCCATGTCGGTCACGTTGGCGGTGTCCCAGCCGGACAGATCCAGCGATTCCAGGGCGTAACAGTTGTAGAACATCTCGCTCATATCGGTTACGTTGGCGGTGTCGAAGCAGTCGTTGAACTGGATGGAGGTCAAATTCTCATATCCCGCGAACAGTTCTTCACAGGAAACGCCGCCCGTCACGCCGTTCCTGCCGGCGATATACTGGGTGGTCCCCTTGGTCCAGCACAGGACGCTGCCGTCCCCTTCCTTGGAGAGGTCCGCCGCGTTCTCCGGCGCTTCCGCCAGGGAACTCACAAAATAGACTGTGGTGATGTCCTCCTTGGCCGTGACGCCGTCCAGCGAACGCTCGCTGTTGGCGTTTCCCACGTCGCCCAGGACGCTGCTTCTTCCCCCCAGCCAGAAAGCCAGCGCCAACACCGCCACAGCGACTACAGCGATGACCACCAGTGCGCCCCGCAGGAGGACTGCCCACTTTGAGCGGCGGTGTTTGCCCTTCTTCCCAGTGTGTGGCTGTTCCGACGCTGTCGGCCGGGTCGCGTTGTTGTAGGACGTGGTTTTTTTCTGATTTTTGAACATGGTGATTCCTCTCTTTCTTTTTTTCGTTCGGTCAGTGTTCGGTCTGTGCTTTCGATGTACTTGTTTGGAAACGCGAAGCGGGTTTGTCAGCTGGCGCAGGTCACGAATACCTCGTCCTTTTTCACCATTTTTCCGGCGCTGACCGACTGCTCCACCACAACCCCATAATCATTGGAATCGCTGACGATCTGCGCCTCTCGCTCCAATGTCAGTTCCTCCCCGGCCTGGCTTGCGGCGCTTTCGATTTCCATGCCAAGGTAGTTTTCCACCTTCGTATGGTTTGCACGATAGGAGGTATAGGCAGCGGCCCACACGACGAGCAGCGCCACAGCCAATGCAGCCACGGCCCACACCCTGCGCCTTTTCTTCCGTTCCGGTTCTGATTGCGCCGCTGAATTTGCACCTGATGACATCCAGATTTTGTTATTCTCTTCCCGCGCGTACTTTGGCGTGGACTGCGCGTCCGCCTTCGGTTCCGGCTTTGGCGCTGCGGGCTGTATTTCCTTCGGCAGGGGCAATTGCATCAAAGTGGGATAGGCCAGATAGTTGGTGCTGCTGTCAAATCCGCAGCCGGGGCAGACCGCCTCCGGGCCGTTTTCCCGGCCGCAGTTGGGGCAGGTCCAGCGGTCTGCGTCCCGTGTGTCCTGTATATGCTGTTCTTTCATGGCAGCGTCACCCCATTCCATCCGGTGATATCAATTTGTTCATTTATTTTCATTGTAACAAATAACCTTGTTAGATTCAACCAATTTTACAGACCCTTGCAGCAAGTTCTGCTCGTTTCGATAAGACATTGCCCTATGGCGCAAAAAATCCCACACCATTTGCCAGGCGGCAAACAGTGTGGGGAGTGGGCCTCTATTCAAATTTGCGTGGATATTTTTCCAGAATATACGAAGGATATCACTTTTCTGAATTTCAGTGAGAATCTCCGGATAGATTGTAAGCACTCTGCTGATGCCGCGTTTGTCCGCTGTCCGTTCCAGCGCTTGCCGCAGCATATTGGCTTTGCAGTCTTTCCCGTGTAGGGAATATTGATTTTAATGGAATTGCCCATGTCCAGTACCTCCTGATTTCTTAAGGACAACAGCGCTGCGCCAGTCGGCGCTGACGTTGAGAACACTATGGTTTCCCGTTTGCCCCTCATTATAGGGGGAAAACACGGAAAAGGCATTGGACATTGGCCGAAAATTAGGAGAAATTTTGCCATTGGAGGCTGGTTGTCGCTTTTTGGGACAAATGGGGGAAACTGTGACGCTTTCACGCGGCAAGGTGAGTAAAACCGCAGCAAAAAGAAATCAGCCGGAGACACGTCATCCGATGTGTCTCTGACTGTCACTTTTTGCTGTTAAATGACAAATAATTACTAGTAATTTCAAGGAAATGGGAGTCCCTTTTACTCAGACTTATGAGCATTTTAGATTTGTGGTGCTTAACGATCCACCCAGTGCGTTGACAAGCCGCCAACGGCCGGCCTGTGTATAACGCTGTTTGTTTTAGACTGGCAGTGACTGGTCAACCGCTGGCAGCTTATTTCGCCGACGCGCTGGCGGATATTAGAAAATACATCAGGCAAGCACCTTGCCGGCGGCGAGCGTGCCACTGATGGCCGCGCCGCAGGCCGCTTCTTCCCTGTATTTTGCCAGAGACAGCTCCGCGTGGAACATCCGGGCGCAGATCTCCTGCAAAACCGGGTTCATCCGCAGGCCGTTTCCGGAGGCCACCAGGTGTTCCGCCTCCAGGCCCGTCCCGGTGCGCATCAGGCTGTACATATCGTACAACTCCCGGGCCATCCCTTCCAGGACACCGAAGGTCAGCCCCTCCGGGGTGAAGTTGTCCCCGGACAGATTGCTGATGCTGCCCCGCAGCCCCGGGTGTACCCGGGTCCCGTTGAACGTGGTGCGAACCTGCATTCGGTCCTGCTGTTCCATGCCCTTTTCTGCCAACTGTGCCATCAGGCCGTACTGAGCAGCGTCCGGCAGCCCGGCTGCGCAGGCATACTCTCTGAAAAAGTGCTCCAGTACGGCGTAAGCCCGTCCGCCACACAGGGAGGAACCGGCCAGCAGGTATTTTCCCCTGACGAAGGGGCGGGCCTCGATGCCCGGGGCCTCAAAATACCGGTCGGAGAGGGCGGAGATCTGCCCGCCGGTCCCCATGTTCAGCAGGACAATATTGGGGCAAATCCCCACCGAACCCAGGAAGCTGGCCTGGTTGTCGCCAATTGCCGCCGTGACCGGGATGCCCCTGTAGGCCCCCAGCACAGCGAAGTCCTCGGTCAGTTCCGGCAAAAGCCGCAGGTCGATGCCCGCTTTCTCCAGGGCGTCGGTGCGGAACCGGCCGTTTTGGCTGTCGAAGAAGCCCAGGCTGGCCCCGTTGCTGGCATGAACCAGCGGTGTTTTTCGCCCGGTCAGCACCATTCCGAGATAATCCCCAATGGTACACAGTGCAGCAGCCGCCTGCGGCACAAGACCGCTGCGCAGATTATAGAGATGGGTGAGCAGACCATAACCGGCGGCCACGCTCAGACCGGTCTTTTCCCGGACCAATTCTGTCAGCGGTTTTCCGTCCCCGGTGGGGAGATTCCCGCGTCCGTCCTGCCACGTATAAAGCGGACTGATGTGTTTTCCGCTGGCGTCCAGGTAGACAATGCCGTGCATTTGCCCGGTCAGGCCGATGGCCTCCGCTTCGGGGCAATGCTCCAACAGTTCGTTTACCAGATTTGTGGCCTTGCGGAGGATGACGTCTGCGTCCTGGACCCGTTCCCATTCCTGTTCCGTTTTCAGGAAGCTGTCGTTTTCCACCGTCCTGGCTTCCACAACCAGTTCCTCGTCCACGCTGAGGATAACACCACTGATGGTCGTCGTTCCAATGTCGATTCCGATCGTTTTCATATCGCATTCCTCATTGCATGATCCTGCGCGTCAGGTCGTCTTCCGGGCGATGATCTCCGCCGGGATCCGCTGCCGCTGCTGCCAGATATCTCCTTTGCCGTTGATCATGTCCACGATGTACAGCGCCGCCAGACGGCCGAACTCCTCCACGGGCTGACGCACTGTCGTCAGGCTGGGGCAGATGTGGAATGACCAGTCAAAAATCAATAAGCAAGGTTTATTTTCGGCGTTCTGTACAGGGAACCCTTGACTCACTTGTGAAAAACACACAACACTTTTCTGAATCCTTTTTGATGCGGCAGGATTCGCCGCGCTGGAAACGCTGCATTTTGGATACTGTCAGAAAGAATGAGCTTGGCTGGTGACAGATGGGGATGTTTTTTACTTACGGGCCAGGGCAAAGCTCTGTCTTTTGAGCAGGGGGGCATGTGAATGCGTGCTCTTCGACTGTTCGCTTTAACATAGGAGGAACTGACTGACAGCCAGTAGCATATCACAGCGCGGCTGATTCAAAGGGGGAACCATAAAAATTTTCACGAATGTTTGCAAAGTGACACGGGGCGGCCACCCGATGTGGTGTGACAGCGCCCCAAAAAGGTGCTGATGCTCCCCGGCGCCTGGCCATGCCAGTTGGGGAAATGGAAAAAACGCCGTCACGCCCCGTCCGTCTGCTCCGCCGCCCACTGGTCCAACTGGCGTTGCTTTTCCGCAATAATGGTGTCAATGCCCGCCTCCTTCAACTCCTCCACAAATTTGGGGATCTCCTCATCCGGGTCCACGCAGCCGCAGTCCAGCACCGGGAAATAGTATTCTACCACCGCCTGACACAGCGCCACCTCCTTGGCCACAGGGGAGGAGTCAAAGACAAAGCCGCAGGCCGGGGAAACCACGTCGTTTTCCGCGAAGGTCAGGCATTTTTCCTCGTAATTCTCCCCGTAATCCGCCGAGGGATACCGCAGCGTCTGGTTCAGGGGCTGGCCGTAGAGCAGGAAGTAGCCGCCGCTGTGGTCCGCGGCCCCGTCCTCCGTCAGGGTGTAATTGACATCCTCGATGCCATGCTCCAGCAGATTGACCACATACTCGTCGGTGTAAAGCAGGTTCAAAAGCTGCATGGCCTTTTCCGGCGCGGTGCAGGAGGCGGAGATACAAATACCCTCCAGCCCCATCTGATAGCTGGTGAGCAGCTGGGGCTGGTCGCTCAGCTGCACCTCCACCACCACGCTGGTTTCCGACACCTGGCTGCCGTAATCCCCGGTGGGCATAATGGTACTCAGGGTGCAAAAGGCCGTCCCTTCCTCCACCATAGACGTGCCGCTCTGCTGGGAGACCACCGCGTCCTGGGACAGATACCCCTTCTGGTTCCACTGGTAGAGGAACCGGGTCAGTTCCAAAAATTCCTCCGTCTCGTACCAGTCCACCACCGTCAGGGAGTCATCGGCCCGGAGGTTCAGCACCCCCAGCGTGTCGCCCAGGCAGTCGTAGCCCCCCAAAAGCTGGGTCAGGCTGGCGGAGCCGGAGGAGGTGAAGGGGACCACATCCGGCTCGTTTTCCAGGATGACCTCCAGCATGGGTTCCACGTCCGCCAGGGTCTCGATGGAGCTGATGTCAAACCCGTATTTGCGTACCAGCGCGGCGTTGAACTCCAGGCTGGTCCCCATGGTGTAGTTGTCCCGCACCGCCGGGACCATATATTGAACGCCGTTCAGCTGTCCCGTGGAGAGGACTTCGGCAGCGCTGTCCAGCACTCCCTGCCCGTATTCCTCCAGCAGGTCGTCCAGCGGCACAATCAGCCCCGCGTCCACCAGCGTGGAAAGCTGTTCCTCCCCCGGCAGCAGCGAGAAAAAGTCCAGTTTTTCTGTGCTGGAGGACTGGAGCAGATAATAGTCCTCCAGCGAGCTGATGGAAACCGCCACAAAGGAGACCTTTACGCCGATTTGTTCGATGAGGTAGTCGTTCAGCGCGTCCTCCACTTCGTCGATGTTTTCCGGCAGGGCGTCGTCTACGATCAGGGGGAAACGCAGGGTCACGACCTCCTGCTCGTCGGGAGCCGAGGACGAACCCGTCTCTTCCCTCGTCCCACTGCCGCAGGAGCAGCAAACCAGCAGCAGAGCCGCCAGGAGCAGGCAAATCAATCTTTTGTTTTTCATTTCCTCATGCTCCTCCTACAGGTCGCTTTATGTAAGAAATCCTCGCAAATTCCGACCACTTTGCCCGAATTGGTTGCAATATTGACCTGTGTCTGGTATGCTAAATTGAGCTGTTAGCTATTAGCTGTTAGCCGTTAGTCAGGTACTGCCAGCTAACAGTGAACAGCACGAAACGTCGGTTGGTTGTTAGTGGTTTGTTTTGTGTGACGAAACCAGAGCGCAGAACAAATCGTGAAGCATCACAAAGCTAATAGCTAAAAGCTAGCAGCTAACAGCTCGGCGAAGCCGCCCCCCGCCGGCAGCTCTGGGGCGAAACGCCGTAGGTCTTTTTGAAAATGCGGTTGAAGCTGGTGTAATTGTAGTACCCCACCCGATAAGCCACGTCCGCGATGGGCAGGTGACTGGTCTCCAGCAGCAGCTTTGCCTGCTCCATGCGGCGGTTCACGATGTAGCCCTTGATGGAGGTTCCGGTGGCCCGCTTAAAGATGCGGGTGAGGTAATCCTGATTCAGGTGGACGTTTTCCGCAATTTGCACCATGTCCAGCTTTTCCGACAGATGCTCCTCGATGAACTGCTGGGTGGCCTGCACCGGGTCGTCGCTGGTGGCGGCTTGCTGCTCCAGAAGGAGCAGAGAGCGCTCCACCCACGCTGCCATGTTGTCCAGCCCCCGGTCTGACATCTCGAAGCAGTGGGCGTTTTGGGGGTCGGCGGTCAGCTGGTTCAGGGGGAAGTGGTGCTTTTCGGCGTAGGCCGTCAGCAGGCCGGAGTAGCGGCTGAAAAACTGCCGGAATCGCTTTTTGTTGAACCAGACGTTGTTCTCCTGGCTGGAGAGATAGGCGACGATCTCCGTCCGCGCCTTTTCCAGCTGCCCGTCGTCCAGCAGGCCGCTCCATCGCTGGAACCGCTCCTCCAGGTCGTTCTCCACCGGCAGGGCCGGTTCTGCCTTCCCGTGGACAGAGATGCCGTTGTTTTTCAGGTGGCTGTTGTCCATCCGCATGAGACATTCCATTTCCTCTGCGGCGTCCTCGATTTTGGTGGGCTGCCCCAGGTAGCAGACGGAGCGCACTTCCAGATATTTTCGCTCCGAGGCCAGATACTGCTCCGCGAAGCTGCGGCAGCACCGGAACAGAGCCGCCCCGTCCTCTCCGCCGCAGATGCACATCTGCCCGTGCTGCCCAAAGGGAAAGACGGTGAAAAAGGAGCTTGCCGGTCCCGCCGCTCCCTCGAACAGCTCCGTCACCACATTGTGGACAGCGTATCGGTTCAGCCGGTGGGTGGTCTCCATGTCCTTGCCCCAGTTCCGCACCACCACCAGGCAGGTGCAGTAATACCAGGCGGGGTCCAGCGGCAGCCCCAGCTGCCCGATGCGGGCGGCGATGGCCGGGCGGTTGGAGGGGATGTCCTCGTAGAACAGCTCCTGCCAGAACTGATGACAGAGGTTATCTTGATCCTCTGCAATAAGACGGCTGGCGGACTGGGCGCGCCGCAGGGCCTGCCTCTTCTGAATGGCGGCGGTCAAAACCGATTTCAACTCATCCGGGGCGATGGGCTTGAGCAGATAGGCCTCGCTGCCCAGCTGAATGGCCTTCTGCGCGTAGGAAAACTCCGCGTAACAGGTCATGTAGACGCAGGAGATTTGGAGCTGCTGTTGGTTGACCCATTCCAGCAGCTCCAGGCCGGACTGCTGGGGCATTTCGATGTCACAGAGCAGCAGGTCGATTTGGTTCTCCTCCATGCACCGCCTGGCCTCGGCCGCGCTCAGGGCGGTAAAACAGCGGTCAATGCCGAGCGTTTCCCAATCCAACATATGCGAGACAGCCCGGATGGAGCTGATCTCATCGTCAACAATGAGCAGGTTCATGTTTCTCCTTTCTCTGTTTTCGCTATTCGCTTGCTGTGTCCATTCTAACAGCGGCAGGATTCACAAAACTGCCGTTTTTTTTAGGCCCCTGGCTTTGGGGTGGCAGTACCCCACTAACAGCTAATGGCTAAAAGCTAACAGCTATCTTCACACGAGGTGCCTCCATGAAACAGAAAATCCTTAATATATCCCATTCTATCACAACGCCCGTGTTCCTGACCATCCTTTTTTTGATGCTGCCGGTGGTTTTTCTCTCCTGCTACATCAACTGGAGCTATATGCAAAGCGGCATGGAGCAGGTGGAGGAATCTCATGTCCAGCTGCTGGAAAGCTATATGTCTCAAATCGACCGGGAGCTGGACCTGGCGGAGAACTATGTCAACTCCATGACCTTCTACAGCAGCAGCACGGTCTATTTGCTGGACCGCAGCTCCTCCCATTTTTACTACTCGGCCAACGCCCTCCACACGGAAATTGCCAAGACCGCTCTCTACTACCAGTATATCACCGGTTTTTACTTCTACATCCCGGAGAGCGAGTTCCAGTATGTCTATCTGCGGGACACCTCGCAACCGGAGGGGCAGGAGGTCATGGCCGAGTACATCACCGGAACCTACGCGGCTCTCTCCCAGGAAAGCAACCAGTGGCAGTATGTTGAAATCAATGGTTCGCCCTACCTCATGCAGGGGTACTACTCCAACGGGATCTATGGCGGTTCCTTTGTGGCGCTGAACGCCCTGCCGGAGATAGAGGACGCCGAGGTGTTTTTTGTAGACGCGGAGCAGGTGGACGCGCTGGAAACTGACCAGGGCGAGCTGCTGCTCACGGCCCAGTCGGAGCGGTGCAGCCTCACCGTCTGCGAGCGGCTGAACCAGCAGGAGGCCATGTCTTCGCTGCCCTTTTTCCAGCGGTATTTTACGTTTGTCACCCTGTTTATGGTGCTGATGCTGCCTCTGGTGTACCTTGTGCTGCGGCGGCTCATCATCCTGCCCCTGCGCCGCCTGACGGCGGCCATGGAGCGGCTGGAGCAGAGCGATTTCGACGCGCTCATCACCCACGGCTCCCGCACCACGGAGTTCGCCCAAATCGAGCACACCTTCAACCATATGGTGGGCAAGATACAGGGCCTGAAAATCGAGGTCTACGAGAAGCAGCTGGAAAACCAGCGGACCCGTCTGAAAAACCTGTCCTATCAGCTGCGGCCCCACTTTATGATCAACTCCCTGAACATGGCCTATAATATGATTTTAAGCCGGGAGTATGACACCGCCGCCAGGCTCATGTGCTTTTCCGCCAGCTATATGCGGTATCTGCTGAAAACAAAGGACGACTTTGTTCCCCTCCAGGCGGAGCTGGCCCACATTCAGGATTACATCAACATCCAGCTCCTGCGCTACGAGGGGCAGTTTACCTACGAAACGGCGGTGGACCCCTTTGTGGAGGATATTCTCATCCCCAATATGGTGCTGCAAAACTTCATCGAGAACTCGGTAAAATACTCCATCGGCCCCGACCACAAAACGCTGATTCAGCTGACCGTGGACTACGACGAAACGGACGGCGTCCCGTGCGCCGTTATCACGGTGCGGGACAACGGCGGCGGCTATCCGGCGTGGCTGCTGGAGGCGCTGGCCCGGCACGATTACGACGCCCTGCGGGAGCGGGTGGGACTGCAAAACACCATGCTTCGGATACAGATGCTCTACGGTGACCGGGCGGAGTGCCAGTTCTACAACGACAGCGGAGCCGTCAGCCAGTTCCGCTTCCCGCTGGACGCTGAGGAATGATGGAATCTGACTATCCCTTTAAATCAGCCGCGCATTTTAGTGGTTCGCGGCAAAAAAGAGGGAGTTCTACTGAAATTCCACATCTGTCGAATCAAAACGGAACCAGACGACAAGCACTATCCTCTCTTGCCTCCCCTGAAAGGGGAGGAGGGCCGCCGCCTTTAGGCGGTGGCGGAGGGGTTTTCAGCACAAAGCTGAGTAAAAGAGATAACCAGTTAATGGAAACCAAACGCAGCAACACAAGAACAGGAGAAACCTATGGACAAGCAGATCATGACCTTTCAAATCTCCATTGACAAAACCCGAATCTCTGACCTGAAAAGCCCCTGCGGGGCGGTGACCATGATCCCCTTCACGGGAAGGGTGAAGTCCGAGCTGTTTTCGGGGGAGACTTTGCCGGGGGGCGTGGACGTGCAGGTGGAGGACCCCGCCGGGACCCGGCACATGTGCGCCCGGTATATGTTCCGGGGGCGGGACAGCGCGGGGGCGGAGTGCCACCTCTTTGTGGAGAACAACGCCTATTACGCCCCGGCGCAGGGGGATTCCCCGTTTATCAGCGCCTGTCCCAAATTCCTGACCGACAGCGAGACCCTACGCCCCTATCTGTGCCAGGACCGGTTCCGCGCCGAGGTCCACGGCGCGGAGGGCGGCGTGGAGATCCGGATTCTTGACGTGCTGGGAGACTGCCCGTAAAGGCAGGTCGGAAAAGGGGAACTTCCGGTAGGATTCCGGCTGTTTTGAACGGGGGATTTCTTCTATAATGGCAGCAGTAAAAGCCCACAGTGGGCAGCACTGGACTATTATAGGAGGTAAGACTATGTATTCAGAACGCTTTTTCGGAGTAGGAGAGCCGCTCATCCAGCGGGAGGGGGATATTGGCGTCCCCGCCGCGGCCTATCTGGACCTGGTGAAGGGGATGGGCTGCAACGCCTATCGCTCCTGGATGCACATTCCCGATGTGCTGAAGGACCCCGTCACCCCCAATGAGGACGTGGTGGCCATGCACACCAAACTGCTGAACCGGGCCGCAGAGATGGACATCGAAGTCACCGGCATGAGCCACGACTGGTTCCTGCCCGCCGGATGCAAGCAGAAATCCGGCCACGCCATGCCGCCCCGTGACCTGACCCCCGGCAGCCTCTATATGCAGGCACTGGAGATGCTGGAGCAGAGCTGGTACACCATGGCGAAGCTGTTCCCCCAGGTCACGATCTGGGAAGTGGGCAACGAGTGGAACCTGAACGCCTTCCTGCACCCGGACGGATTTTTGGACAGCGACATGAGCTGCCCCTTCTCCCCGGAGGAAAAGATGGACATCGCGGTGGATATGATGTACTTCTCCGCCAAAGGCGTCCGCCGGGGCAACCCCAGGGCGAAGGTGGCCTCCTTCTCTCCGGCGCTGAGCACGCCGGGTCTGGGCGGCGGTCTGCCCGACTTCCTGCCGGTGATGTACGGCGTAGCCTGGGCGTTGGATATGGTGTACAGCCGCATTAAATCCGGCAACTTCTGGTCTACCAACACCGACGATTACTTCGACATCGTGGCCTGGCATCCCTATGTGTTCACCATCAAGCCGGTGGCCTCGGACAAAGACCTGTTCCTGAACGTGGAGGAGCCAGACAGCCTGTGGTGGAGCTACAACGATGCCGCGTACAAGGTCATGTGCAAGTACGGCGACGGCCACAAGCAGGTCATTCTGACCGAGACGGGCTTCACCGACTGCGGCGACCCGGCTCTGGAAGAGCGGTACGCCGCCTACAACAAGAAGATCCTGCAAATGGCCTCGGAAATGCCCTATGTGCGGACGCTGCACAACTTCCGGCTGCTCAACGAGGAGGCCATGCTCCAGCGGGCGGGCATCGAGCAGAACCAGATCGGCGGACTGACCGAGGTGTACTTCGGCCTCTTTACCGACCCCTCCGGCGCGGAGGGCTGCCGTCCCCGGAAGCGGGCGCTGGCCATTCAGGAAATGGCCGGCGGCACCGGCGACCTGTGGGCGCTGGGGAAGGAAATCACCAAACTGGTACCCTAAAAGTTATTAGCTGTTAGCCGTTAGCTGTTGCCGTCAAGCGGCACTTCCGAAGCTACGCTTCTCCCTGTAGTCAGGTGCTGCAAGTTAAAAGCGAAGCGCGTAAAATAGTTATGAGTGGTTAGCGGTTCGATTTGTACAACAAACCCAAAGCGTAGAGTGAATCGTTAAGCGCTGCCAAGCTAACAGCCAGGAGCTAATAGCTAACAGCTCGATTACCCTCAAGGGGTACTTCCGACACTTCGTGTCTCCCTGCCGGGGGCGTAAAGCCCCCGGATTTTTTACGCCATTCGGCAGGAATCGTTGGGTGCGGCGGGGTTCAAATCCGATACCGCACCCGCCACTGCCCGGAACCGGCGTGGGCCTGATTCTCTGTGAAAGTCAGCCCGCCGCAGTCCAAAATCTCGCGGGCCTGCACAAGCTGAATCTCGGCGCTGGTGTTGGGGGGAATGACCGCTTCCAGTGTGACAACATCCCCATTTTTGCGCCACTTGACGGCGATTTCCCCATAGCTGCTCTGGTAGGAAATTTCCGCAGATTCCAAACCTCCGCCGATTTGGGGACGAATGAAAAAGTGTTCATAGCCGGGCCGCTCCTCATCCAATTCCAGCCCGCCGATGGTGCGGAACATCCACTCGCCAATGGAGCCATAGGCGTAGTGGTTGAAGGAGTTCATATCGGCGCTCCACATGGTCCCGTCTGGCTTTTTTCCGTCCCAGTGTTCCCAGACGGTGGTGGCTCCCGCCTCCACCTGGTAGAGCCAGCCGGGGCAGTCCTCTTTCAACAACAGCGCATAGGCTTCTTCCAGGCAGCCGTTTTCGCTGAGGGCCGGGGCAATATGCGGCGTTCCCAAGAACCCTGTGGTCAGGTGCCCCCCGACTGGGCCAACAGCTCTTTCAGCCCCTGCACTACCTGAGGCTTCCACTCCTGAGGCACCAAATCGAACCGCAGCGCCAGCACATGGGCGGTTTGGGTGGGGACGGTCAGCCGCCCGTCCGGGGTGAAGAACCGCCGCACGAAGTCCACCGTCAGCCCCTGGGCCTTGCGCTCCAGCGCTTCGGCTTCTTCCTCCCGGCCCAGGATGCGGAGCATTTTTCCCACCAGCCGGGTGACATGGCAGTAGTAGGCGGCGCTGCAAAACTCGTCGGGGGTGGCCCCCTTGTAGCTTCCGGGCGCGGCGTCCAGCGCCAGCCAGTCCCCGAACTGCGCCCCGAACCGGAACAGACACCCCTCGCTGTGCCGCTCCAGAAAATCCAGCCACCGGAGCATGGAATCCATCTGCTCCGCCAGCACCGCTTTGTCCCCGTAGGCCAGGTACAGCGTCCAGGGCAGCAGCACGGTCACGTCTCCCCAGCCGGAGGCCCCGCCCTGCACGTCCTGGTCCAGCAGCCAGTCCCCCTCCATGTGGCCCGTCAGCAGGTCGGGCACCACATGGGGGACAGCTCCGTTTGCGAACTGGTCCGCCCGCACGTCCGCCAGCCACTTCCGGTAGAAGGCATCGGTGTTCCTCAACAGGCAGGAGGTGGGGGCAAAGGCCACCACGTCCCCCGTCCAGCCCAGCCGCTCGTCCCGCTGGGGGCAGTCGGTGGGGATGTCCACAAAGTTCCCCTTCATGCCCCACTGGATGTTGTGCCACAGCTGGTTCAACAGCGGATCAGAGCAGCGGAAGGAGGCGGTTTCCTCCATGGCGGAGTAAACTGCCCTTCCCTGGAACTGTTCTGCCGTCAAGCGGCACTTACCCTCAAGGGGTACTTCTACCCTCAAGGGGTACTTCCGCTGCGCTCCCTGCGGCACTTCGTGCCTCCCTGTCCGGGGCTGCGCCCCTCCCTGGAGCCTTGGGACGCCGGGCCAGGAGATGATTTGGGCGTATTGGAAGCCGTGGAAGGTGAACAGGGGCCGGAACTGCTCCCGCGCCTCCCCCTTGCAAATGTAGCGCACCCGTGGGCGGATGCCCCGGAGGTTTTCTGTGTAGACGTTGCCATCAGCGTCCAGCGTCTCGAAGAACAGCAGTTCCACCTCGTCGCCGCAGGCGGCGTTTTCCACCGTAAAGGCGCACCACCCCGCCATATTCTGCCCGAAGTCGATGACCCGCTCTCCCGCCGGGGTGGTGAACAGCCGCACCGGGGAGACACATTCCATCTCCCGCACCGGGCAGCCCTGTTGGGGTGCCAGTGTCTCCACAGGCTGGGGGACAGGTTCCGTCTCCCGCCAGCCGCTGTCGTCAAAGCCCGGCTCGTTCCAGCCCGGCTGTGCGAGCCGTGCGTCGTAGACCTCGCCGTCATAAATTTCGCTCTGCAGCACCGGCCCCCGGCTGCCCTTCCAGCCCTCGTCGGTGCAGACCCATTCCTCGGTGCCGTCCGCGTACCGGAGAAGGAGCTGCCCGCCGAAGGCGGTACGGGTGCCGTAGTTGTTGCGGGTGTGCTTGTAGCCCATCATGCCCTTGTACCACCCGGCCCCCAGCATAACGCCCAGGGCGTTTTCCCCCTGCCGGAGCAGAGACGTGACCTCATAGGTCTGGTAGCGCAGGTGCCTGTGGTAGCTGGTCCAGCCGGGGGCCAGCTCGTCCGGGGAGACGGCACAGCCGTTGAGGAAGGCGTGGTAAATGCCGTGAGCTGTGCAGACCAGCCACGCCTCTTTTACAGGCTTTGAGAGGGTGAACGCTCTGCGGAGCAGCGTCCCATAGCTCTGCCCGCAGTCCTCCTCCGGCTCGGCGGAGCGGAAGCCGCCCCGCCACTCCTCCGGGGTCTGAAATGCGGTGACAAAACTCGTCTCCGCCCACCCGCTGCGCTCGTTCCCCGCCGCAGCCCGCACCCGGAGGGTGTAGCGGGTGATGCTTTTCCAGTCCCAAGCGAGGGGGACGTGGGCGGACTGGCGGCTGGGTACGCTGCCGCTGTCATAGAGCAGCGTTCCGGCCTCCAAAAGCTGGATTTGATACCCTGTCTGTACCACGTTGCGCTGGTCGGATTCCAGCGCCCAGCTCAACTCGATCGAATCACGAATGCCGACAGGCTCGGTCAGTCCGTTGACCATCAAATGCGAAATCGTCAGCATAGGAAACTCCCCTTTGTTTGTACTTACAGGAGCCGCGCTCCTGTCTGTCTCTATTTTACCAGAGGGCGGCGCACTTGTCACCGTCCTTTTGCCCAACAGGTCGGATTAGGGTAAGAGGTGGTCGGGAAAGCGGTATTTCTCCCAATGGTGTTGTTGCTATAATATGACGCAGTTAAATAAGCTATTAGCCGTTAGCTGTTAGCTGTTAGTTACGCATTGCAAACCAAAAGCGCAGCGCTATGAACAAAGAGCGGCAAGCTAACAGCTACCATGGCGCTGAAAACAAAAAGCACAGCGCAAAAGGCCACGAACTTCCAAGCTAAGAGCTAATAGCGAAAAGCCAACAGCTAATATAAGGAGGCAAACGAGAATGAGTGAACAAATTATCGCCATCAGCAGCGGAAAAGTGCGGGGCTACCAGCGCGATGGCATGGTGGAGTACCTGGGCATCCCCTACGCCCAGCCGCCGGTGGGAGAACTGCGGTTCAAGCGGGCGCGGCCCATTCAGCCCTGGGACGGCGTCTTTGACGCCAGGGAGTACGGCCCGGAGGCGGTGCAGTTCGACGAGGGCCAGTACAAGGGAGCCGAGGACTGCCTGACCATCAACGTTCAGCGCCCGCCGGAGGGAGAAAACCTCCCGGTTTTCGTGTACATCCACGGGGGCGGCTACAACACCGGCGGCTGCAACGTGCCGCTGTACAACGGCAAGACCTTCGTGGAGGAGGGCATCGTCTATGTGGCGTTCCAGTACCGGCTGAACGTGCTGGGCTTCTACGACTTCACCACCTACCCCGGCTGCGAGGACTTCGAGAGCAACTGCGGCCTGTCCGACCAGATCCTCGCCATGCAGTGGATCAACGAGAACATCGCCGCCTTCGGCGGCGACCCGGAGCGGGTGACCATCTGCGGCGAGTCCGCCGGGGCCGCCTCGGTGGTCAATATGCTGGCCTGCCCCGCCGTCAAGGGCACCTTCCAGCAGGCCATCTCCCAGAGCGCCCTGCCCAACTGCGTGGTGACCCACGAAATGGCCCGGCGGAACATCGACCTCTTCCTGGAGGGCATGGGCTGGACGGAGGCCGACCTGCCCAAACTCCGCACCGACGACCCCTTTACCTTCCTGAAAGGGAACGACTACGTGGCGGAGCATCACCAGTACCGCAACCCCGGTATGTTCCTCCCCGGCCCCATTCAGGACGACCTGCTGCCCGTCCGCCCCATCGACGCCATCCGCGGCGGCAGCGCCGCCGGGGTGAAGCTCATCATCGGCAGCAACGCCCACGAGGGCACCACCTTCGTCCACCCGGAAAAGACCGGTTTCCCCAACAGCTGGAGCATGATCGCCCAGATGTTTGAGAAAAACGGGAACATCGACCACTTTTTCGACTTTGTCCGCTACTACCACCCCAACGCGGACGCATGGCTGAAGCAGTTCGACGGACAGGACAAGTTCAGCGCCGCGTCCGTGACCACCGCGCCGGGGCCGGTGAAGGTGGGCGTGCCGTTCATCAACTTCGGCACCGACTACGCCTTCCAGGTGCCCGCCGTCAAGGTGGCCGAGGGACAGCGCCAGTACACCCCGGACGTGTGGATGTACCGCTACGACCTGGTGACCAAATCCGGCGAGGCCAGCGGCCTGAAAGCCTCCCACGCCTTCGACCTCCCTGCCATGTTCGGCAACCGGGACTTCCATTTCAGCCGTTTTATCTTCGACGGCGAGGACGACGCCCTGGTGGACAGCATCATCAATGAGATGCACGGCAGCTGGGTCCGCTTCATCAAGACCGGCGCGCCCGGCGAGGACTGGCCCCGCTACACCGGGTACAACTGCAAGCTGCGCATCTTCGACCGGGAGACCCGGACCGAGCAGGTGGACCGCACCGAGCTGATGGACACCTGGCAGGACATCCGCTTCTATGAGGATTGACCCTGTCCCATCGGGTCGGAAAAGGACAAGTTCTGGTAGGATAATACCTGTCAGAAAACCCGGTAAATCCGTATACTGTATTCAGCGTAAGCAAAACAACAATATCAAACAAAGGAGAGAAAGAAATGTTTAGTTTTGCGTCCAAAACCAACGACCCCAACACCAAACTGGGCTGGAACGACCGCATCGGCTACGGCGTCGGCAACTTCGGTATGGCGTGGGTCAACGGCATGATGTCCGCCTTCTTCATGTCCTACCTGACCGACGTGTCCCTGGTGGACGCGGGGGTCGCCAGCACCATCATCGCCATTTCCAAGCTGTTTGACGGGTTCTCCGACCTGATCATGGGCCGCATCGTGGACGGCACCAAGTCCAAGCTGGGCAAGGCCCGTATCTGGCTGGTGCGGATGTGCGTCCCCATGGCCATCTCGGTGATCCTGCTGTTCAGCATCCCCGCCTCCTTTACCGGCATGGTAAAGTACGTCTACATCTTCGTCATCTACAACCTGGTCAACTCCGTGTTCTACACGTCGATGTTTGTCCCCTTCAACTCGCTGATCTCGCTGACCACCAACGACAGCTACGAACACGGTATGCTGGGCAACATCAGCATGATCTTCCAGACCCTGGCCAACATCACCATGAACACCTTCTTCATGGGCTGGGTCATCTGGTTCGCCGGGACCGACACCCTCTACACCCCCGAAGCCCAGAAGGGCTGGACCATGGCTACCATCGTGGTGGGCATCTTCGTGGTGGTTTCCGCTCTCATCTGCGTCCTGGGCACCAAGGAGCGCACCGCCGTACAGGTGGCTTCCGAGGACGAAAAGTCCAAGGAGGACGACATCCCCGCTCTGGTGGCGCTGAAGTCCCTGGTGACCAACAAGTACTGGGTCACGATGATCTTCTGCATGTTCGTCATCTTCTTCATCATCGTCATGTACTCCGCCGGCGCCATCTACTACTGCAAGGACGTGCTGGGCGACTACGCTCTGTACACTCCCGTGAACAACGCCCTTTCCATCTCCCAGTTCGCCACCATGTTCTTCACCCCCTTCTTCATGAAGAAGTTTGGCAAGCACCGCACCTATCAGCTGGGCCTGGTGGGAATGCTCCTGGGCTTTGCGGGTACCGGTCTCTGCGGCCCCAGCGTGGCGCTGCTGATCGTCTTTAACGCCCTGAAGGGCATCGGCCTGGGCGCCGCCGGCGGCATGGCCTTCGGCATGGTGGCCGACACCCTGGAGTACAGCGAGTGGAAAACCGGCGTCAAGTCCGTGGGCATGGGCAACGCCGCCATCTCCGCCGCCCAGAAGCTGGGCCTGGGCATCGGCCAGGTGGTCCTGGGCTGGGTGCTGGCCTTCGGCGGGTACGACGGCGCTGCCGAGGTGCAGTCCGCTTCCGCTCAGAGCGCCATCTCCTTCCTGCACAACTGGCTGCCTGTGGCAATGATCGTCGTCTGCTTCATCATCATGCTGTTCTACAAGCTGGATAAGGAAATGCCTCAGATCCACGCCGACCTGGAGGAGCGCAAGAAGTAAATAAATAGCCATTGGCTATTAGCTATTAGCTGTTGCCGTCAAGCGGCACTTACCCTCAAGGGGGTACTTCTACCCTCAAGGGGTACTTCCGCTGCGCTCCCTGCGGCACTTCGTGCCTCCCTGTCCGAAGCTGCGCTTCTCCCTGTAGTCAGGTGTTGCAAGCTATTAGCGCAGAGCGTAAATGGCAGCAGCGCTAAGATAAAAGCAAAACTGGTTATCCCTTTGAATCAGCCGCGCCGGCAATTCCGGCGGAAAACCCCTCCACCATGCTTCGCATACGCCGCCTTTAGGCGGTGGCGCAGGGAGAAGCGCAGCTTCGGAAGTGCCGCTTGACGGCGGAGGGGTTTCCAGCGTATGGCTGAGTAAAAGGGATAGTCAGAAAAGCGAATAGCGAAAGATACCGCTCATATCGCCATATCAAAACCAAAAAGGGTATCAGGGGACGAAATACCCCTGATACCCTTTGCATTAGGGAGGGAAGGAAAAGTCTTATGAAAGAGAAAAATCTGGACAGCCGCCGGTGGCTGGTGCTGGTGGCCAGCTGCCTCATCAACCTGTGCATCGGTTCCATCTACGCCTGGAGCGTGTTCGCTTCGCCCCTGGCGGAAAAGCTCAGCGCCCTTTCCGGCGGGGAGCTGACCTCCGCCAGCCTCTCCATCGTCTACACCGTGGCCAACTCCGTTGGCCCCATCACCATGATCTCCGGCGGGTACATCAACGACAAGCTGGGGCCCCGGTGGGTGGTGTTTGCCGGTGGGCTGCTGTTCGGCGGCGGGATGCTGGCCAGCGGCTTCGCCACCAGTATCCCCATGCTCATCGTTACCTACGGCCTGGGCTGTGGTCTGGGCATGGGCCTGGCCTACGGCTGCACCATCAACAACTCGGTCAAGTTCTTCCCCGACAAGCGGGGACTCATCGGCGGCATCGCCACCGCCACCTATGGCCTCAGCTCGGTGCTGGTGCCGCCCGTCGCCAACCTGCTCATCTCCGGCGCGGGCATCAGTCAGGCGTTTATCGTGCTGGGGGTGGCATTTGTCCTCATCGTGGGCGTGTTCTCCCAGTTCATCCTGAAATGCCCCGAAAACTACTGCCCCGCCGGGTATCAGCCCAAGGCGGCGCAGGGTGGAACGAACCTCTCCAACGATAAAAACTGGCGGGAAATGCTGGGCGACCCCACGTTTTACATGATGATCTTCATGCTGATGTGCGGCGCGTTCAGCGGCCTGATGATCACGTCTCAGGCGTCTCCCATGGCCCAGTCCATTACCGGCATGGGCGCGGGATTGGCGGCTATGGTAGTCTCTGTTCTGGCGCTGTTCAACGCCGCCGGACGGGTGGTGGCCGGTTCTCTCTCGGACCGGTTTGGCCGTGTGACAGTGCTTCTGGCCGCTTTCCTGCTGGAAATCGTTGGCCTGGTCATTCTGCTGACCACCGGTACCGGTGGAATCGCCCAGTTTATCGCCGGGGTGTCCATCATGGGCATTTGCTTCGGTGCGCTGATGGGGGTGTACCCCGGCTTCACCGCAGACCAGTTCGGGGCGAAGAACAACAGCGTCAACTATGGCATTATGTTTATCGGCTTTGCGCTGGCCGGGTGCCTGGGGCCGTCAGTGGTGGGGAAAGTCCTCACCTCCACCGGAAGCTACAGCGGGGCCTTCCTCATCGCGGGAGGACTGGCCGTGCTGGGTATCGTGCTGGCGCTGCTCTACCAGAAAACCACAAATTAGCCTTTGGCTTTTAGCTCTTAGCTGTTAGCTTGGCAGTGCTCAACGATTCACGCTGCGCTTTGGGTTCGCTATACAAAACAAACCACTAACAACCAACCGATGTTTAGCGCTGTTCGCTTTTGTCCAGCAGTGCGTAACTAACAGCTAACGGCTAACAGCTAACAACTATTCAAGGAGGTATCCCTATGGCTTATCAGTATCCCCACCTTTGCGCCCCCATCACTCTGGGCCGCACCACCTTCCGCAACCGGATGTTCTCCGCGCCTATGGGCGGCACCGACATCACCAACGACGGCTGCATCGGCCCCAAGTCCACCGCGTTCTATGAGCTGCGGGGCAAGGGCGGCGCTGGGGCCGTCACGGTGTCTGAGTGCATGGTGCATCCCCAGACCGACGGCTCCCACGCCTATCATCTGGATGAGAGCATTTTGAACTCGCTGGCCTGCGCCACCTACACCGCCGACGCCATCCGCCGCCACGGGGCCATTCCCAGCCTGGAGCTGTCCCACTCCGGCATGTATGCCGGAACCTACATGACCGACAAGTCTAAGCAGAAGTCCATGCACCAGTGGGGGCCGTCCGCCTGCACCCGTCCCGACGGGGTGGAGGTCAAAGCCCTGACCAAAGACCTCATCGATGAGATCGTGGCTGCTTACGGTCATGTGGCGGGCCTGGCGAAGCGGGCCGGGTTCGAGATGCTGATGATCCACGGCGGCCACGGCTGGCTCATCAACCAGTTCCTGTCCCCCTACTTCAACAAGCGGGAGGACGAATATGGCGGCTCGTTGGAAAACCGCTGCCGGTTCGCCATTGAGGTGCTGCAATCCGTCCGGGCGGCGGTGGGGCCGTTCTTCCCCATCGAGTTCCGTATGTCCGGCTCCGAGCTGTTTGACGGCGGCTATGACCTGGAGGAGGGCTGCCGCATCGCCCGGCAGGTGGAGCCGTACATCGACCTGCTCCACGTCTCCGCTGGCACCTATCAGCGGGGCTTCGGGGACACCCATCCCAGTATGTTCAAGGAACACGGCTGCAACGTCTACCTGGCCGCTGAGATCAAAAAGCACGTCAAGGTTCCCGTGGCCACCATCGGCGGCCTGAACGACCCGGCCCAGATGGAGGAAATCATCGCCTCTGGCAAGGCGGACGTGGTCTATATGGCCCGTGCGCTGCTGGCAGACCCCTTCCTGCCCAACAAGGTCATGGCAAATAAGAGCGAGGACATCGTCCGCTGCCTGCGGTGCTTCACCTGCATGGCGGAGCGGGCGGCTACTTCCACCCGCCGCTGCACCGTCAATCCGCTGATTGGCCGGGAGTGCGAGGGGGACGAGGTGCGTCCCGCGCCCGTGTCCAAAAAAGTGTTGGTAGCTGGCGGCGGCCCAGGCGGGCTGTACGCCGCATACACCGCCGCCCGCCGGGGGCATCAGGTCATTCTCTGCGAGAAGGAGGCCGAGCTGGGCGGCATCCTCAAGAGCGAGCAGGCGCTGCCCTTCAAGTATGAGATGTACCAACTGGCTGGCACTTACGCCAAGTTCGCCAGAGACGCGGGCGTGGAAATTCGCCTGAACACCGAGGTCACGAAGGAATACGTGGAGAAGGAGGCCCCGGACGCCCTTATCATCGCTGTCGGCTCCGCTCCGCTGGTGCCGCCCATCCCCGGCCTGGACGGAGACAACGTGGTGGTGGTCAACAACTACTACCTGGAAAAAGACAAAGTTGGTGACGACGTGGTGGTCATGGGCGGCGGCCTGGCCGGGAGCGAATGCGCCATCCACCTGGGACAGGAGGGCAAAACGGTCCATCTGGTGGAAATGCGGGACACCCTGGCCCCCGACGCCAACGTCCGGCACCGTCCTCTCCTGTTGAAGGAGATCGACAAATATGTCCACGTTCACACCGGCTATCGCGCCCTTCGCGTCACGGATGAGGGCGTGATTTGCGCTGATTCGAAAGGGCAGGAAGTCCTCGTCCCCGGTAAGAGCGTCATCTGCGCCCTGGGCCAGCGCTCCCGCACCGACGTGGTGACGGCGTTGCAGGGCACGGCCCCCTTCGTCCGGGTCATCGGCGACGCCAGCCGGGTCAGCACCATCACCAACGCCGTGTATTGGGGCTATCACGCCGCACTGGATATTTGACACAAGGCGATTGCTCAGGCACACGTATAAAAACCAGTTACCTGCTGCCTGAACGGTCCCTGCTTCCGACAGAAACATCATTTGCCAAATGAGATGGCGATTTCATAAAAAAGCAGAGCATTTGAGACGGGAAACCGCTTTGAAGGCTCTGCCTTTTTCGCCTTGATGAAAGCGATTTTCATAAACAGGGGAGAAAAGCAGACCGTTTCGTGGGGACCTCATGATGGATTTGAGCCGTTCTCCCACAGCCGGAAGGCCTGCTACGGGCGAAATCCTTTGGAAAAGTGGGGTTGAGCCGCGCTGGGCTTCGGCCTGGACGCCGACGGCAAGTCGGGCAGAAAGACGAGGCCGTTGTGGAGAACTATCCGGAAGGCCAGGGGATGAGCCGCAGATTGGGGGAGCAGCGGACGCGAACGACCAAAAGCGCCACATCGGATTTTCTCCGGTGCGGCGCTTTGCCAGGCCGATCTTGCGGGAGGCTGCTCCCGGCTGGATGCGGTTTATTCGGTTTCTGCGTCCTCCTCTGTGGCGGGGATGGTCTGACAGGCCAGCAGAGTGGCTCCGGTGCCCGCCAGGTCCCGCACCAGCACCTGGCTGACCGTGACAGGGGCCTCGATGACCAGCTCGCTGAGGGCCTGAGCGATGTTCCCCAACGTCTCCATGGGAATGACCCGGTCGGTTTTCACCCGGCAGCGGTCCAAAACACCGCCGGTGACGCGGACTTCGCCCTCCACCCGGCGCTTGGGGTTGGTCAGCTCGTGAATGGCAAACGCCTCGCCGTTGCTGCAGCGGTTGCCGGTGACGGCGTTGCCGTTGGTCTCGTCCACCCGCACATGGCACTCGTTGGGACAGCAGGGGCAGATGACTTCTGTGATCTTTCTCATAATGGGACCTCCGGATTTTTCGCGTTTTTCTGACACAAAAATAGCACAAATGCGGCGACAGGTCAAGAGGGGTGCGCTGTTAGCTGACAATCGTTGAGTTTTTAGGTTATCCCTGTGGATCAGCCGCGTCGGTAATTTCAGCACGAAACCCCTGCGTCACAGCAAACGGCGGCGCAGGGGTTTGCAATAGGTTCGGTTAAAAGGGGATGCCACATGAGTCAGCAGTCGTGAGCTAAAAGCTAAGAGCTAACAGCTATCAATCCGGCAGTTTCAGGTCGTTCTCCCCAATCCAGCCGATTTTCCGCAGGACTTCACAGAAGATCCAGGACAGCAGGCCGGGCAGCACGAAGCAGATCAAAATCAGCCCCGCCCAGTCGAAGGCGGTGATGACGTGGCCGGTGGTAACCCAGCCGGTGTAGACGCCGATCTGGCCCACCAGACCGCAGGTGCCCATGCCGGAGGAGATGGCGGCTCCGTTCATCTCCATCTGAAAGA
>JAJQAS010000194.1 GCA_021203685.1 Clostridiales bacterium
CTCCACGTTGGGCAGCAGCGAGACGCTGCTCAGGGAGGGGATGACCTTTTTCTCCGGGCGCTTGTACTTCCGGTGGAGGATGTCGCTGCTGTCGAAGGGCCGGGCCGGTTCGACGGGCTGCTCCTCCCGTTTGGGCAGCAGATCGGGGATGGGCACCAGCGGTTCCGGCTGAGCCGGTTTCTGGGCCTTTTTGCCCTTCTTCTTCCCTTTGGACGTTGCGGACGCGGGAGCGGTCTCCACTGGAGCGGGAGTCTTTTCCTGGGGAACAGACTTGGGTTGACGGGCGGCGTTGGCCTCCCGGCGGGCCTTCGCCAGCTCACGGGCGGCGGCGCGGGCCTCCTCGTCCTCCGGGTTGCGCACCTTGCCCCCCCTTGTCCTTGACCGGGGGTCAAAGTTCTGCATGGGCCAGGGGTGATTTTTCACCTGGGGGACTTTCTTGCCCATGAGTTTTTCGATGTCTTTCAGCAGGGGCTGTTCGTTGAAGTCGCAGAAGGCGATGGCGAGACCGCCCCGGCCCGCCCGGCCTGTCCGGCCAATGCGATGGACGTAGGTCTCCGGCACTTCGGGCAGGTTGTAGTTGACTACACAGGCCAGCTCCTCGATGTCCAGCCCGCGGGCGGCGATGTCTGTTGCCACCAGCACCCGAATGTTCCCCGCTTTGAACCCGGCAAGCGCCTCCTGCCGGGCGGTCTGGCTCTTGTTGCCGTGGATGGCGGCGGCGGAGACCCCCGCCTTGACCAAATCCTTGCTGACCTTGTTGGCCCCGTGCTTGGTGCGGGTAAAGACCAGCACCGAGGACAAGTCCTGTTCCTCCAGCAGAGAGACCAGCAGTTTGGTTTTGTTGACCCGGTCCACCAGGTAGACCTGCTGGCGGATGGCGTCCACGGTGCTGTTCACTGGGTCCACCGCCACTCGGACGGGCTTATAGAGCAGGCTGTTCACCAGCTGGGTGATCTCCTCCGGCATAGTGGCGGAGAAAAACAGGGTCTGCTTCTTTTTGGGCAGCCACTGGAGGATCTTCTTCACATCGTGGATGAAGCCCATGTCCAGCATCCGGTCGGCCTCGTCCAGCACGAAGATTTCCAGTCTGGACAAATCGAGATACCCCTGCTGATACAGGTCGGCCAGACGACCGGGGGTTGCCACCAGCACGTCGGCTCCCTTCTGGATGGACTCCACCTGGGGGGCCTGGCCCACGCCGCCGAAGATGACCACGCTGGTCACGTTGAGGAACTTGCCGTAGTTGACGAAGCACTCCTGGTTCTGGATGGCCAGCTCCCGGGTGGGAGTGAGAACCAGGGCACGGATGGGCCGCCCCTCCACGGCGTTCTGGCTTAGCCGCTGGAGGATGGGCGCGGCGAAGGCGCAGGTCTTACCGGTGCCAGTGCGGGCGCAGCCCAGCACGTCCCGGCCCTCCAGCGCCGGGGGAATGGCCCCCGCCTGAATGGCGGTGGGCTGGGTGTAGCCCTGTTCCGTCAGGGCCTTGACGATGGGGTCAATGAGATGACAGTCTTGAAAGTTCAAACAAATACTTCTTTCTTCGGTTCAGAATTGCCTGCATAAAGAATTGCTCCGGCCGGACGCAGGCAGTCCGGCGGAGGGCGGCGATTTGGGGGGCGACCCTACAGGGGCGCGGCAAATACGGTTGCGGAATAAGGAACCGTCAAGCCGGGAAACCGTGCGGCGCCGCCTCAGAGGAAGATGGAGACAGCGCTGTACCCCAGCCCCAGCACCAACATGACCCAGAACCACACCGACCGGCGGCAGGCCCGGCGCTTCTCCCGCCCGGAGAAGGGCAGCGGCCCCGGCTCCATGTGGTACCCCCGGCGCACCGCCAGGAACATGGCGATGGCAATGCCGATGGAGAGGTAGATGCACAGGCTGGCGACCATATACACCTCGACGGGCAGGTTCAGCTGCATCACCACGCTGAAACCGTTGATGAGCATGTGCAGCAGAATGGTGTCCCGGATGGAGCCGGTGAGCAGCACCACCGCCCCGAACACCAGCCCCAGCAGGAAGGCGTAGGCCGTCTGGTACAGGTTGGCGTGGAACAGGGCGAAGGCCAAGGCGGACAGCACAATGGCCGACACATCCCCCAGCCCCAGCAGCCGCCGCAGCAGGATGCGCCGGAAGATCAGTTCCTCCAGTACCGGGGCCACCACCACAAAGGCCACCGCCGTCAGCCAGAGGGGGAGAGCCGCGGTGAAGGAATCCACCACGTTGGTGGTGGTCTGTCCCGTCAGGTATTCCAGCCCGGAGATGACCAGCGAGGTCAGCAGGGAGCAGCCGTAGCCCACGCCGAAAGAGAACACCGCCGCCTGGAGGAACTCCCACAGGCTCAGCCGGTCCACCGGGATGGGGTCGGCTTTGGGCATTTTCCGCAGCACCAGCGGAAAAACGATGAGGCCCGGCAGATAGACCGACACGTCGTTGATGGCCAGGGCCAAAATTGGCCCCCAGAAGGCATCCCAGTAATATTGGGGGAAAAACCGCGCCGCCGCGTAGTATAACCCCAGGCCCAGGAGCTGGGGCAGCGCGATGCTCAAAATCACGCTGATGGCGAACCGGCTGTAGCACTTGCGCAGGGCCCGCCTGCTCATGGGTTTGGGGGCATTGGGTGTCATTTCCTGCGTCATTTTCCCCACCTCATTCGCTTCTGGTTGTGCTGGCGGGGCGTTCCCCTCCCCTGCTGTGACAGTGCAGTTTATCCAGCAGACAATATTATAACAGCTTTTCCGGCGTTTGACAACGGCTGAAAATACAGGTGGAACATTTTGTGAAACGATGGGCCACGGGGCGCAAAAAGGGGGAGCGCCGCAGAATTTGGGTCTGCAACGCTCCCAACACCTGGAGCCTATAATAATTGCACATTGCGCATTGTAAAGCTGGTCATCCCATTCGTTCGGCTTCGTTGGCGCTTGGCCTTTCACGCTTGGCTTGGCGATGCTGCCCTTTTCGCGCTGCGCTTTTGGTTTGCTGCACCTGGCTAAAAGCTAACAGCTCATTTCATTGCACATTGCTAATTGCAAATTGTCTCACACCGCCGCCGCGCTGACCACCCGGGACAGTTCCTGCTCTGAGAACGGAACGGAGACGCTCTCCGCCTGGCGGTTCAGGTGCAGCCGGGTCACATAGCTGCTGGTGTAGGCCCGCATCAGGGCGAAATACCCCAGCCGGAACTCGATGGTGTCCCCCACCCGGTAGTCCACCTCGCTGTCCTCCACGTCCAGCATCAGGTGGTCGCTGCTGGCCCCCAGGATGTGGACGCCCTCGTCGATGGGCCACATGGTCTCCACGTCGATGTCCTGCTTGCCCAGGGCGCAGATGGCCTTCATCCGCACCCCCCGGTCGGTAAACGTGGGGGAGTTGCCGTAGCTGTCCACGCCCACGGTGCCCCAGGGCAGCGAGGGCTTCTCTTTCAGCTCGATGATCTCCGCCTGCAGGCGGAAGGCGTCGTTGTAGGTGCCGTCCAGATAGCGATATTTGGCCCGTTCCCGGCCAAAGAGCAGGCTCTCCCCCAGCCGCAGCAGATTGATCTCTTTGGGGATGCCGCCCCGGAACATCAAATCGAGGGTGGCGGAGTTGCCGCCGCTGATGCAGGGCGTGGCGTGAATTTCCTCCGCCACCTGGGTCAGCAGGGTCAGCTTTTCCGTGTCCGGCTGGATGAAGGAGAAGCAGGTCAGGTTGGTGCCCACGCCGTACAGTTCCAGCTCCGGCGTCCGGCGGGCATAGTCCGCGGCGGCGCGGATGTCGTCCATGGAGAGGAATCCCTCCCGGATGTCCCCCAGGTCGTACATCAGCACCACCTTATGGGTTTTGCGCAGGGCGCGGCAGGCCCGGGCCAGGGCTTTCAGCGTGTCCAGCTCGGAGTTCAGCGACACATCCGCCCAGCGCACCACGTCCTCCGCCTCGGAACACATGGGCATCCGAATCAGCCACTTTTCGCAGGGCAGCCAGGCCAGCTTTTTCAGGTTGGCCACCCGGGAGTCGCCAACGCGGGAAATGCCGTTGTCGATGTAGATGCGGGCAATCTCCGGGTCGCCGCACACCACCTTGGTAATGCCGGTGATCTCAATGCCATGTTGCCCGCAGTAGGCCACCATCTGGCGCACATTTGCCGCTATTTTTTCGTGGTCGATCGTCAGCAGCGGATACATCGCAGCTTTCCTCCTTCGCAGTTCAAAACCCTGAAAACGCAAAAAAAGAGACCCTGTTTGCACAGAGCCTCTTCGCTTCGTTGAAAGTATTATAGCAGAACGGACGGAAAAATGCAAGACGGAAAACGAAATCTTTCAAAAATATTCTGCGGAGCGGCGATGTTGGCGGGGACATCCTTATAAATATTCATTTATACACGTATATTCCGTATAATTATACAGTATTTATGAATATTGAACAGTTTACAGAAAAAATTCCTGAATGATTATGCAAAATTGTGCTTGCAATCCAGAGGGAACCGTGTTAGTATTTATCACGATGAACGGCAGGGCCGTTCCCACTAAGGTTTTTGAAGGAGACGTTCTATCATGGCTGAAGTCAAAAAAGTGGTTCTCGCCTATTCCGGCGGTTTGGATACATCCATCATCATCCCCTGGCTGAAAGAAAACTATAACGACCCCGAGATCATCGCCGTGTCCGGCAACGTGGGCCAGGCCGACGAGCTGGAGGGCCTGGAGGAGAAGGCGCTGAAAACCGGCGCGTCCAAGCTCATCGTGGCCGACCTGACCGACGAGATGGTCAACGACGTCATCATCCCCTCCGTCAAGGCCGGGGCCAAGTACGAGACCTATCTGCTGGGCACCGCCTTCGCCCGTCCCGTCATCGGCAAGGCCCTGGCGAAAATCGCCCTGGAAGAAGGCGCGGACGCCATCTGCCACGGCTGCACCGGCAAGGGCAACGACCAGGTCCGGTTCGAGCTGGCCATCAAGCGCTTCGCCCCCGGCATGAAGATCATCGCCCCCTGGCGTGAGTGGGACATCAAGAGCCGTGACGAGGAGATCGACTACGCCGAGGCTCACAACGTCCCCCTGAAGATCAACCGGGAGACCAACTACTCCAAGGACAAGAACCTGTGGCACCTGTCCCACGAGGGCCTGGACCTGGAGAACCCCGCCAACGAGCCGGATTACGACAAGCCCGGCTTCCTGGAGATGGGCATTTCCCCCATCCAGGCGCCCGACCAGCCCACCTACATCACCCTGGACTTTGAGCAGGGCGCGCCGGTGGCCATCAACGGCGAAAAGAAGAGCGCCACCGACATCATCCGGGACCTGAACGTCTACGGCGGCCAGAACGGCATCGGCATCATCGACATCGTGGAGAACCGTCTGGTGGGCATGAAGGACCGGGGCGTCTACGAGACCCCGGGCGGCACCATCCTCTACGCCGCTCACGATATGCTGGAGACCCTCTGCGTGGACAAAGACACCATGCACGAGAAGCAGAAGCTGGCGGTGGACTTCGCCGACCTGGTTTACAACGGCAAGTGGTACTCCCCCCTGCGGGAAGCCCTCTCCGCCTTTGTGGACAAGACCCAGGAGTACGTCACCGGCACCGTCAAGCTCAAGCTGTACAAGGGCAACATCATCCCCGCTGGCATGACCTCCCCCTACTCCCTGTACTCCGAGGAGCTGGCCACCTTCGACGAGTCCGACTACGACCAGAAGGACTCCGCCGGGTTCATCAACCTGTGGGGCCTGCCCACCAAGGTCCAGGCGCTGCGGGAGATGGGCAAGCTGAAATAAGTTTCCCAATTCAGCATATCTCTGGGAAAGAACCTTTCTGATTTGGAATTGCCGCACTTTCCCAAGTGCGGCAATTTTTCCTAGCTATTTTCTGCTTGCCTTTCCTGTTGTCTAGCTTGGAGGTGAAACCCCTCCGTCGCGGCTTGCGCCGCGCCACCTCCCCTTTCAGGGGAGGCAAGAGGGGTGGTCAGTTGCTGAACGCTTGTTCATTGTGGAAAACTTGCAGTATGCTGGGCAAAATCGCTGTACAAACATCAAGCACTATCCCCCTCGCCTCCCCTGAAAGGGGAGGGGGACCATGCGAAGCATG
>JAJQAS010000017.1 GCA_021203685.1 Clostridiales bacterium
CGCAGTGGAGGGTGACGAAGTCCACGCCGTTTTCCGCGTGGAGCCGCACCACGTCAATGAGGTCACGGGCCGACAGAGTAGCCAGGTCCCGCTGGTAGTGGATGACCGAGTCGTAGATGGGCACTGTGCCGATCATGGCGGGGCACTCGCGGGTCAGCTTGCAGCGGAAGGGTTCGGTGTTGCCGTGGCTGGACAGGTCCATAATTGCCTCGGCCCCCATGTTCACCGCCGCCATCACCTTCTGCATTTCGATGTTGTAGTCCTTGCAGTCCCGGGAGACGCCCAGGTTCACGTTGATTTTGGTGCGGAGCATGGAGCCGACGCCCTCCGGGTTCAGGCAGGTGTGGTTCTTGTTGGCGGGGATGACCACCTTGCCGGCGGCTACCAGTTCCCGGAGCTTCTCCGGCTCCAGATACTCCTTCTGGGCCACGGCTTTCAGCTCCGGGGTCAGGATGCCCTGGCGGGCGGCGTCCATCTGTGTGGTGTAAGTTCTCATAGAAATATGTCCTTTCTTTTTGAGGTAATTGCCGCAGCGGGAAGAATGAAAAAAGCTGTGAGACTGCCAATGACATTCTCACAGCGGAAAGTTCCGTGCTCCATATCCCTACGCTGGCATTATCCAAACAGGTCGTCAGGGTCGAGGCGGGATTGCGCCTCCTCTCAGCCTGCTTCCGCAAGCTCCCCTTTGGTTGTACCTCTATCTTATACCTGCGTGGGGGAATATGCAAGGTTTTTTTCGTTTTCTCAGCTATTTGTCTCCCGGCTGATGAGGAAATAGGGCAGCGCCACGAATCCCCCGCCGCCGATGCAGTTGCCCACCGTCACCAGCAACAGGTTTGAGATGTAACCAACAAGGGAAATGCTCTCCCCCATGGGATTCAGCAGGGCCACGCCGATGATGCTCATGTTGGCAATGCTGTGCTCAAAGCCGCAGGTCATGAAAATCAAGATGCACCACACGGTAATCACCAGCTTGGCGCACTCGTTTTGCAGCCGGAAGCTGCACCACACCGCCAGACACACGCAGATGTTGCACAAAATGCCCCGCACCACCATTTCCAACGGCGAGAGAGCCACTTTGGCGGCGGCGGAGGCGGCGAAGTAGGCGGCGACAGCCTCCGCACTGCCTGCGCCGGAGAGGGCGTAGAGGATGATCGTCAGCCAGGAACCGGCCAGATTCCCCAACCAGCAGACCGCCCACAGCCGTAGGGTCTGGCCCCACGGGACCTCCACCGCGAGGGAAGCCGCCGTCATGGTCAGGTTGTTGCCGGTGAACAGCTCACACCCGGCGGTGATGACCAGGCTCAGCGCCGCCGAGAAGGTCAGCGCTGCCAGCAGTTTGGGCGTGCCGAACCCGGCGGCGGTCAGCAGCCCGCCCACCGTCATGGACAGCAGACTGCCGAAGGTGATGAACATCCCCGCCAGCATGGAGGAGACGAAAAAGCCCAGCGGATTTTGTTCCAGCAGCGTCACCTTGGCGCGGGCGGCGTTGCAGAGGGCGGAGTAGGTATCCTGATACACGGTGCAGTTCCCCTTTC
Organism: Clostridiales bacterium; assembly: GCA_021203685.1. GTDB lineage: Bacteria > Bacillota > Clostridia > Oscillospirales > Oscillospiraceae > Onthomonas. The sequence goes on from JAJQAS010000017.1 coordinate 1,539, forward strand.
ACTTCTCGATTCGTTCGATTTGCGTAACTATGGGGATGATAGCACAGGCCAGTTCTCCCTGTCAATGGACGCAATCAAACAAGATTCTCATCCACGAAAGGTCTGTGTGAACAAAGAGGAAAAATACGGCCTGCTGCAAACCTTCCCTGCCCCTTTGACAGAAAAGGGCCTTGTTATTTTCCAAAAGAGCTTATATAATAGAAGGTACAAACCAACTGCAAAGGAGGGAGCGCAATGCCCCGTGGGTTTATTCGCGGCCCGTTGGATGTCCGCCTGCTGCTTCTTTATATCCTGGCCCGGCTCACCCTGCCCATCGACAGGGATCACCTGCTGGACCTGGCCCTCTGCGACGAGGGGATGGATTACTTCCAGTTCGCCGAGGCCCTGACCAGCCTCATCAACACCGGCCACGTCCAGGAGGACGAAAATCATCTGCTGACCATCACCCCCAAGGGGCGCGCCAACGGCTCGGTCTGCGAGGATGAACTGGCCTATTCCGTCCGGCTCAAATGCGACCGCGGCGCGGCGGAGATGAACAAAGCCCTCCAGCGGCAGAACCAGGTGCGCTCCTCCATTCTCCCCCGGCCCGACGGCGGCGTCACCGTCCGCATGGCGCTGGACGACGACGCGGGCAACCTGATGACCCTGGAGATGCTGGCCCCCGACCAGAAGGAGGGGGAGCGGCTGGCGGCGGCCTTCCAGGACCGGCCTGACATCCTCTACAACACACTTCTCTCCGTCCTGCTGGACGGACAAAAGGACGGCTGATACTACCATGCAGGAACCGCTGCTGTTTGGGACGCCGCTGACGCTGGCGTTCCTCTACTTCGTCTGGTACTCTGCGCTGGGCTGGGTCATGGAGACCACCTACTGCTCCATCGGGCAAAAGCACTTTGTCAACCGTGGCTTCCTCCACGGGCCGTTTTGCTCCATCTACGGGGTGGGGGCGCTGCTGATGGTGCTGGGGCTCAGCCGCTTCATGGGGAACATTCCCCTGTTTCTGGCGGCCTCCATCGTCACCATGTCCGCCTGGGAGTACTTTGTGGGTTGGGTGCTGGAGACCACCACCCACATCAAATACTGGGACTACTCCAACGAAAAATACAACCTCAAAGGCCGCATCTGCCTGAAAAACTCCCTGATCTGGGGACTGGTCTCCTATGTGGCCCTGTACTGGATCCACCCACAGACCGAGCGGCTGTTCAGCGGCCTGAGCAGCACCGCCCGATGGGCGCTCACCGGGGTGTTGGCGGCGGCGCTGCTGGCCGACACCGTCACCACCATCCGCAGCCTGGCCCTGACCACGGTGTTCCTGAACCAGGCCGAGGCCACCCGGCTGGAGCTGGAGGCCCGGCGGAAGGAGCTGCGCCAGACCAGCCAGCAGAAGGTGGAGGAGCTGGCCCTCCAGACCGCTCTCCTGAAGTTGGAGCTGCAACAAAGGAACCTGTTGGAGGAGGCCGCTCACCACTCCCGGCGGTTCTTCCGGCACTATAATAGCATGACCTCCACCGCCTACCGCCGCTCTTTGCAGCGCATCCGCCAGAACGGGGAGCAGTTCCTGGCCCACCGCGCCCAGCGGCTGCAGGAGCTGAAGCAGAAAACCCAAACGAGAAAGGATGACTGATATGACGCCCAGGGAAATTTCCTACGAACACCTCGCCCGCACCGTCCTGAAAAACATGGAGAAGCGGAACTTCACCGGCAGCTACGCCCCCACCGCCGACGACGCCGTGGAGCAAATCAAAGCCCTGCTCCAGCCCGGCCTGACCGTGGCCAGCGGCGGCAGCGCCACACTGGGAGAGCTGAACTTCCAGGAGATGGTGGAACAGGCGGGCTGCACCTACATCGACCGAGCCGCCGCCACGACCTCCCAGGAGAAGCGGGAGATCTACGCCCGGACCACCCTCAGCGACCTGTACTTCCTCAGCGCCAACGCCATCACCGTGGCGGGGGAGCTGGTCAACGTGGACGGAAACGGCAACCGGGTGGCCTGCCTGACCTGCGGCCCGGAGCGGGTGGTGGTCGTGGCCGGGATGAACAAGGTCTGCAAGGACATCCCCTCCGCCATTGAGCGCGTCAAGGTGCAGGCTGCGCCCCCCAACTGCGTCCGGCTGGAGATGAACACCCCGTGCAGCGTCACCGGCGTCTGCGCCGACTGCCACAGCGAGGGCTGCATCTGCTGCGCCACCGTCATCACCCGGCACAGCCGGACCCCCGGCCGCATCCATGTGATCCTGGTGGGGGAGGAATTGGGGTTCTGAGCCTTCAAAACACACGCAGCCTGTATGTGTAGGGGCGGCCCGTGGCCGCCCGAAAACTGCTCTCTGGATACGGGCGGCCAAGGGCCGCCCCTACAGGTGGGTGGTAAAATTTCCGTCAAAAAAGGACAGCCCACGGGCTGTCCTTTTCTCGTCTTGAATTGAATTAAAATCACAGTTTTTTTAGCCGCTCGGCGGTTTTCACAAAATACTCCGGCAGGGGACACTCCACCACCACCGGCTCCCCGGTGGTGGGGTGGACAAACCGCAGCCGTTTGGCGTGGAGGCATTGTCCGGCCAGCCCGGGATAGGGCTTCTTGCTGCCGTAGACCGTGTCCCCCAACAGGGGGTGGTGGAGGTAGGCCATGTGGACGCGGATCTGGTGGGTGCGGCCCGTCTCCAGCTGGCACTCCACGCGGGTGTAGCCGTTGTACCGCTCCAGCACCCGCCAGTGGGTCACCGCCCGCTTGCCCCCGGCGGTGACGGCCATTTTTTTGCGGTCCGTTTTGTGCCGGGCGATGGGGGCGTCCACTGTGCCGGAATCCTCGGTCAAATTGCCCACCACGATGGCCTCGTAGGTGCGTGCCAGGGTGTGGTCCTGGAGCTGGGCGGCCAGGGCCAGGTGGGCGCTGTCGTTCTTCGCCACGATGATGAGGCCGCTGGTGTCCCGGTCAATGCGGTGGACGATGCCGGGGCGCAGCACACCGTTGATTCCGGAGAGTGATTTTCCACAGTGATATAACAGTGCGTTGACAAGCGTTCCGTCCGGATGGCCCGGCGCGGGGTGAACGACCATGCCCACCGGCTTGTTGACCACCACCACGTCGTCGTCCTCATAGACGATTTCCAGGGAAATGTCCTGGGGAACCACGTCCAACGGCTCCGGTTCGGGCAGGGAGACCTCCAGCGTTTCCCCCACCTCCAGCCGGGCGTTTTTCTTGAGCTTTTTACCGCCAGAAGTCACCCGTCCCTGCTCCAGCAGCCGCTGGGCGGCGGAGCGGGTCAGCCCCTCCACGGCGCGGGCCAGGAACTGATCGGCCCGCTCCCCTGCCGCGTCGGCGGTCAGGGTCAGGGCACTCATCGCCACAGCCCCTTCTCCCCTTTCGGCTGTTTTGGCTCCAGCTTCTCCCAGAAGAAGAACACATAGCACAGCACCAGAATACCGCCCACCACCACGCAGCAGTCCGCGATGTTGAACACGGCGAAGTTGATGAACAGTACCTGGATCATGTCGGTGACGTAGCCCAGGAACAGCCGGTCGATGAGGTTGCCCGCCGCCCCGGCCATAACAAGGGTCAGGGGCCACTTGCCCAGAGGATGAGAAAACAGAAGGTTTTTTGCCAGCACGACGGCCAGCGCCACGGTGGCAATGAAGGACACGATGGTCAGCAGCCCCGTCCGCCCGCTGAGGGAGGAAAAGGCCATGCCGGTGTTCTGCACATAGTTCAGGCCCACCACGCCGGGGATGAGCACCACCTGCTCCCCCAGGGCCAGGGAGGCCCGGATGGCGGCCTTGACCCCCTGGTCCAGGCCCACCAGGAACCCGGCCACGATGAAATACCACATAGGCTTATCCTTTCCGCCGGTCGCTGAGGTAATAGGGCTTCATCAGCGACTTCTGTTCGGTGGAGTCCTTCTGACGCTCCGGGCGCTCCGTCCGGGGCGGGACACGGGTCTTTTTGCCCTGGTTCGCCGGATGTTGCCGGGAGTTGTTCCCGGTGGTCTGCTTCTGGACGGCGGCAGACTTCGAGGGCTGCTGCCGGGCCTTTTTTCCGTCTGTTTGCTTCTGAGGGGCGGATTTCCCACCGCTCTGCTTTTGGGCGGCGGACTTCTGCTTGCCCTCCTGCTTTTGCGGGGCGGATTCCGGCTTCTGGCTGGCGGGTTTTTTACCGGTGGACTTTTTGCCTGACTTTTTGCCGGGCTTCCCGGCGGAGTCCGGTTCCTCCCGCCGCTCCGGGCGGTACCGCTCGGGAATTTCCTTCCGGTCCGAAAACAGCCGGTCGGTGGCGTCCCGGGCGGGGGTGTTCAGCTTGCGGCTGGTGTCCACGGTGCGGCTGGCGAAGGTCTCCTTCAGCTCCACGTTGGGCAGCAGCGAGACGCTGCTCAGGGAGGGGATGACCTTTTTCTCC
>JAJQAS010000286.1 GCA_021203685.1 Clostridiales bacterium
CGCCAGGGCTGCTCGCGCCGTCCCACCGCCAGGAACACCATCCCCACCACTACGGCAACCCGCACCAGCGGGTGGGCGGCATAGGACGGCCCCCGGCAGAATAGGATAGCGGCGTAGAGCGCGCCCAGCACCGCAGCCAGGAAGATCCGCCCGTGGCGGCGGCGCACACCGCCCAGCTTCGCTGCCGTGAAGAGCAGCAGCTCATCCAGCCCCAGGTTCAGCAGAAACAGACTGTCCAGATAGACGACCAATGGCTCATCCCCTTTCCCGTGGACAACAGTATACGCCGCCCAACCCTGGAAAAGCCGTCACAACCTGCTTGCCCGAAAAAGAGTGAACATCGGCCTTCTTTTCAGCCGCCCCGCCAAAATCACCGGACAATCTGCATGAGCCGGAACAGGAAAACGCGAAAAATGCCCAGGAGGATGCTTATGGAACAGTTTTTGCCGGAAGGAAGACTTATTTCTACCCCAGAGAACCAGGCGCTGCTGCGCACGCCGGAGGGCCTGCGGCAGGCCATGGAGGAGCAGACGGTTTTGGAGGCGGTCCCCGACAAATGCGACGCCGCCCACGACCTGCACTTCCGCCTGCTGGGAAAGGAGGTGGTCATGCCCCGAGAGGAATGCGCCGTGGGGCTGGAGGACGGCAGCACCAAGGAGATCGCCATTCTGGGCCGGGTGGGAAAGCCCACCTGCTTTGTGGTGGAGGGGCTGCCCGGCGAGGACGGCGCGGTGGTCCCCCGCATCAGCCGACGGGCGGCCCAGGAACGGTGCCTCCGGTGGTTGATGACCTTGCCTGCGGGGACGATTTTGCCCGCCGCCGTCACACGGCTGGAGCGGTTCGGGGCCTTCGTGTCCGAGGTCATCGAGCAGCTGGAAGCGGGCGAGACCCCCGAGACCACTGTTTACATGGAAGAGCATTGGTACACCTATGACGACACCGTCTCCACCTTCGAGGTCGACGGCGTTGAGCAGACCACCACTGTCGTCACCGACCAGATCGTCGAAGATCAGTATTAAGGCGAACGCCCTTACGGTATCGCTTTAAACTGTGACCCGTAGGTCAGGGACGTCTGTGAGATCCACTGGCTGACCTGACAAAAAGGGGAGGAGCAATCCGAGAACGGGTTCTTTGGGTTCTCCTCCCCTGTGTTGTCTCCCCAGGACGGTTCAGCCCCCTTTTTTCGGGCTGGTTCGTCCTGCGAGGACAGCGAAACAGGCGGCGGCGCACTTCGCCAGGGACGCCCTGTGAGCAGGGACCGCGGGACGCTGCGGTTCCCGTTGTGCGGCGCTGTCGAAAAACAAAACCCAAAAAGGAAAGGAGACGAGCAGATGAAAGACAATGTCGTCTTGACCATGCGGGGGATCAGCATGACCTTCCCGGGCGTCAAGGCATTGGACAACGTGGACCTGACCCTCTACAAGGGCGAGATCCATGCGCTGATGGGGGAAAACGGCGCTGGTAAGTCCACCCTCATCAAATGTCTGACCGGCATCAACAACTTTGAAGCCGGTGAGATCCATCTGGACGGCATCGACGGGCCGATCCGTAACCATTCCACCCTGGACGCCCAGAAAAAGGGCATCTCCACCGTGTACCAGGAGGTCAACCTCTGCCCCAACCTGAGCGTGGCGGAGAACCTCTACATCGGCCGTGAGCCGCTGACCAAATTCCACACCATCGACCGCAAGGCCATGGTGGAAGGGGCCAAGCGCATCATGGCCAGTCTGGACTTCGACATCGACGTGACCCAGAACTTGGAGAACTACTCCCTGGCATTGCAGCAGATGATCGCCATCGCCCGTGCCGTGGATATGGACTGCAAGGTGCTGATTTTGGACGAGCCCACCTCCTCCCTGGACGACAACGAGGTGGAAAAGCTCTTCAACCTGATGCGACGCCTCCGGGACGAAGGCGTCAGCATCGTCTTCGTCACCCACTTCCTGGAGCAGGTCTACGCCGTCTGCGACCGCATCACCGTGCTGCGCAACGGCCAGCTGGTGGGCGAGTATCCCATCGCCGAGCTGCCCCGGGTCAAGCTGGTGGCCGCCATGATGGGCAAGGACTTCGACGACCTGGCCGACATCAAGCCCGAGGGCGGCATCGATCTGTCCAACGCGGAGATGATGATCGACGCCAAGGGCCTGAGCCACAAGGGCACCATCAAGCCCTTTGATTTGGAAATTCGCAAGGGTGAGGTGGTCGGTCTCACCGGCCTGCTGGGCTCCGGCCGCAGCGAGCTGGCCCGTGCCATCTACGGCGCGGACAAGGCCCAGACCGGCACCCTGAAGGTCAAGGGCCAGGAGGTCAAGATCAACGCCCCCATCGACGCCATGAACCTGGGCATGGGTCTGCTGCCCGACGACCGGAAGGCCGAGGGCATCATCGCAGACCTGTCCGTCCGGGAGAACATCATCCTGGCCCTCCAGGCCAAGCGGGGCCTGGGCCACCTGCTCTCCTACGCCGAGCAGGAGAAGCTGGCCGACGAGTACATCGAGACCCTGCAAATCAAGACCGCATCCAAAGAGACCCTCATCAAGCAGCTTTCCGGCGGCAACCAGCAGAAGGTCATCCTGGCCCGGTGGCTGGCCACCGACCCGGAGTTCCTGATTTTGGACGAGCCTACCCGCGGCATCGACGTGGGCACCAAGACCGAAATTCAGAAGCTGGTCATTCAGCTGGCCCAGGAGGGCAAGAGCCTCATCTTCATCTCCTCCGAGATCGAGGAAATGCTCCGCACCTGCAACCGCATGGCGGTGCTGCGGGACGGCGCGAAGATCGGCGAGCTGGACGGAGAGCTGACCCAGGAGCGCGTCATGGCTGCCATCGCAGGCGGAGGTGAATCGGCATGAGCAAGGTAAGAAAAATCACCCAAATGAAGCTGTTCCTCCCTGTGTTCTGTATGATTCTGGTCATGCTCATCAACGTCATCTCCGACGTGGCCCAGGGTAAGGTTGCCTGGAGCTTCTTCACCATTTCCATCCGGAACGGCCTGCTCTATGGCCGTATCATCGATGTGCTGAACCGCGGCAGTGAGGTGGCCATTCTGGCCATCGGCATGACGCTGGTGGTCTCCTGCTCCGCCGGTACCGACATCTCCGTCGGCTCCGTCATGAGCCTTTCCGCCTGCTTCTGCTGTATGCTGCTGGCGGGCTACGGCGTGTCCTCCACCAACGAGTTCGCCATGCCCCTCATCGTGGGCGTCATCGGCTGCCTCGTCATGGGCGCCCTCTGCGGCGCGTTCAACGGCACTCTGGTGGCCTACCTGAACGTGCAGCCAATGGTTGCGACACTCATCTTGTATTCCGCGGCCCGGGCCATAGGCTTGCTGCTATGTAACAACCTGATCGTCTACGTCCGGGTGTCCAGCGATTTCACCAACGGCTTCTTCGTGGGCTACGACATCTTCGGCAGCTACATCGGCCCCGTTCCCACACCCATCATCATCGCGGCGGTGTGCGTAGCCATTATGGCGCTGGTGCTGAAAAAGACGGCGCTGGGCCTCTACGTCCAGTCCGTGGGCATCAACCGGAAGGCATCCCGCATCGCCGGCCTGAACTCTCAGCGGATCATCCTGCTGTGCTACATCATCTGCGGTCTGTGCGCGGGCATCGCCGGTCTGGTGGCCTCCTCCCGCATCACCTCCGCCGACTCCAACAACATCGGCCTGAACTATGAGATGGACGCCATCCTGGCGGTGGCCCTGGGCGGCAACAGCCTGGGCGGCGGCAAGTTCAGCCTTGCCGGTTCCATCATCGGCGCTTACACCATCCAGGCCATCACCACCACTATGTACAACATGGGCATTTCCAGCGCCCAGGCCCCGGTGTTTAAGGGCATCATCGTTATCCTCATCGTGGTCATCCAGGCGCCGCCCTTCAAGGCATTTATGGCCAACCGGAAGGCCAAGCGCCTCCAGGCCCGTGGAAAGGAGGCGGCCAGCGTATGAAAAAGCCGGAAAACGCAATTAAGGACCGTAAGCAGATCAATGGCAACACGCTGCTGCTGCTCATCACCATTGCCCTGTTCATCGTGATGTACGCGGCTGGCTGCGTCGTCTACGCATCCAAGGGCTTCACTCACCTGCAAACCTTCCTGAACATCCTCATCAACAACGCCGGCCTGTTGTGCGTGGCCTGCGGCATGACCTGCGTTATGCTCACCGGCGGCATCGACATCTCCGTTGGCGCGCTCATCGCCATGGACTGTATGCTGCTGGCCGTGGGCATGGCCGACTGGGGCCTCAATCCCATCCTGCTGTGCGTGCTGGTGCTGGTCATCGGCGTGGTCATCGGCGCGTTCATGGGCTTCTGCGTGGGCTATCTGGAAATCCAGCCCTTCATCGTCACCATGGCAGGAATGTTCTTCTGTCGGGGCATGACGGCGGTCATTTCCACCGACCAGGTCTCCGTCCCCTCCGACAGCCTGTTCTACGTCTGGGCCAACGCCAAGATCACCCTCCCCTTCGGCGGGTACTATAACAAGAAGGGCATCCTTCAGGTCCCCTACGTCCGCGTGGGCGTGGTGGTCGCCCTCATCGTGCTGGTGGCCATCTTCCTGCTGTTGCGCTACACCAAGTTCGGCCGCAGTCTGTACGCCGTGGGCGGCAGTGAGCAGTCCGCCGCCATGATGGGCCTGGACGTGAAAAAGACCAAAATGAAGGCCCACATCCTGTCCTCCTTCCTGTGCTCTATCGGCGGTATCTGCTACTGCCTGAACACCATGGCCGGTTCCGTCTCTCAGGCCACCGGCCTGGAAATGGACGCCATCGCCTCCTCCGTCATCGGCGGCACCCTGCTGACTGGCGGCGTGGGCAACGTCATCGGTTCCTTCTTCGGTGTGCTCATCAACGGCACCATCTCCAGTCTGGTCAAGACCAACGGCAAACTGTTGTCCTCCTGGTCTAACATCGCCACTGCCGCGCTGCTGTGCTTCTTCATCGTGCTGCAAAGCGTCTTTGCCCTGTTGAAGGACCGCAAGAAGTAATCCGGCACCAGCCACATCAATAAAGAACTGAAACAGGGGGGCGTTGCAGAACGAAAAGCTGCAGCGCCCCTTTTTCCATGGTTTGAATATCGCCTCATTTTCTGGCTGCTGCGGGCTTGTGCAAGACCTGAGCCTGAGGTATAATGAAACAAAAGGCGAAACCAGATTGCAAATGGCAGATTGCGCGGAGGAGGAATTTTCGATGGACAGATTACAGAAACAGTTCGCGTTTATTTTGGAGGCGGACAAGGAAAAGTTTATTGGCCGCCAGACCTATCTTTCTGACGGGAAGCGGAAGGAGAACGATGCGGAGCACGCCTGGCACCTGGCCCTGATGACGATCCTGCTCAGCGAGTACGCCAACGAAGAAATAGATGTGCTGAAAACCGTGACGATGGTGCTGATCCACGACATTGTGGAGATCGACGCGGGGGATACCTACGCCTACGACGAGGCGGGCAAGCAGACCCAACGGGCCAGGGAGGAAGCGGCTGCCCAGCGGATTTTTGGGCTGCTCCCGGAGGATCAGGGGGAGAAGCTGCGCCAGCTCTGGGAGGAGTTTGAGGCTCAGGAGACCCCGGAGGCCAGGTTTGCCCGGACAATGGATAACCTTCAGCCGATGATGTTGAACGCAGCCAGCGACGGCAAGGCGTGGGTGGAGCACGGCGTTCATCTCAGCCAGATTTTGAACCGGAACCAGCGGACGGCAGAGGGGTCGGAGACCCTGTGGAAGTACGCCCAGGAGCGGTTTCTGCTGCCCAATCTGGAACGCGGGACGATTTTGAACGATTAAAAAAATCTGACGGGACAGTGGGGTTATGATACCCACGGCCCCGTGTACAAAAACCCACGAAAACCTGCAAAAAACCTGTTGACAAAGG
>JAJQAS010000230.1 GCA_021203685.1 Clostridiales bacterium
CCACCGCCTCGTCCCCGTAGTTGGTCAGCGCGGTGCCGTTGTCCAGCTCCAGCAGAGCGTAGTATTTCTGCCCCGCCACCGTTTCGTTTGTCAATTCGTACATATCATTCCCCCTTTGTTCCTGTGCAATGTCCTGGCGGTATCCGCTTGCCGTCAGACGGTGGCAGATGAATCGTTTCCCGCCAAATTGCACATTGCTAATTGCTAATTGGTCTACTGTTCAATTCCGTCCACGCTCACGTCCTTCACGTACTGGAACCCATCCGCCCCGCTGTACAGGGTGTACGTGGGCGTGCCGAAGTACATGGTTTTCGTCACGGTGGTCCCGGTCATGTCGGTGTACTTCACGGTCACAAAGGGGTCGTCCGCGTCGCTGACGGCGTTTTCGATGGTCTTGACCTGGTCGAAGGTCAACACCGGCCACTTGATGGTGAGCTTGCTCTTGATGGCTACGATGGTGCCCAGCATTTTGCCGCTGCTGCTGCGCCCCGTGTCGGACGACCACACCTTTTCACGGGTGATGGTCACGCCCTCCAGGGCGGGGGTGGGCATCTCTTTGCCCCCAATATACAGGGCGGATACTGTGATATTTGCCACACTGTCACTTCCTTTCAAATTGCTTCTTGACTTTTGATACTATATATAGTATCATTATAATTGAAGATGGGAGGAACACAAGTGGAGATCAAACTCAAAAAACAGCCGCAGAAATACCTTGCAAGTGTAGACACCAAAACCCGAAAAAACTCTATCGCGCCTTGGACCAGCTCTCTCGATTAGAAGGTAACATCGTCCGCTTGGCCGGATATCAGTCCCGCTACCGCTATAAAATCGACCACTACCGCATAACCTTTGACTGGGTCAAAGGCGAAATCATCATCACGGTCATCGAAATCAACACCCGAAGCAACATCAAGTATTGAGGAGGTGCTTCAAATGGCAAAAGAACTCACTCCCGCTGAAATTGAGCGCCGCTTCGCGGAAATCAACGCGCAGCCCGCGGAAACTCCCACCCAGGAGGAAGCTGCAAGCCTGGCCGCAGCCGAAGCGATGGATGACGGCAGCACCGTCAGCCTGAAAGATTTTCAGCACGACCTGGAGGAATACAGCGGACGGCTTGTCCTCCGTATCCCTCGAAGCCTGCACAAGTCTTTGAAGGAGGCCGCCGCCTTGGAGGGCGTCAGCCTGAACCAGTATATGCTCTATAAGTTATCCCGTTAAAGTTCTATCCTGCCCCCTGCCTGCTGTCAGGCAGAGGGCTTTTTTGTGCCTTTCCGCAGTTGTTTCTACCACTAACCATCGGTGTCCAGCAACCCAAAACACCGTGGGAGGCTTTAGAAGAACTGTCACCCCGAGCAGCTCCCCGCCGAAGTTTGGTTCTCCGCCCCATTGCTCATTGCACATTGCTAATTGCAAATTGTTCAGGTATATGCCGCCCAGGGCAGCTGCCCGGTGGCCCGGGCCTGGCTGATGGCGTAGTCCGCCGACGCCTTGCCCACCACCTTGCCGTCCAGGGTGACATAGGTGTTGATGGTAACGGTCTGATTCCCGCTGCTGCCGGAGGCCAGCTTGTTGGCGATTTGCGTCGCCACGATGTCCGCCCACTGGGTGTTCCGCTCCAGCGGCACAATGGCCTCCTGCCCGGCCTCCCCCGCTACGGTGTTGCCGAATAGGGTGGCCCGGTCCACGATGCCGCCGCGGGCGGCGAATTTGAGGGTGGGCCAGCCGCTGAGACCCAACGCCTTGTAGACCGCCTTTTTCACCGCCCCCACGTTGGTGGAGTAGGTGATGGAAATCCCCAGGGTCTTGCCTGACCAGCCGGATTTGAACTTAGACCACAGATCCGCTGCCGTGTTTTTCAGGCTGTTGGTGATGCTCACCGTCCGGGTGCCCCATTTCTCCTTGAAGGTGCTCCACAGGCTGCTGGCAGAGGTTTTCAGGCTGTTTGCAATAATCACCGCACGGCTGCCCCAGTTGGAGCTGAACGTGCTCCACAGGCCGCTGGCGGCGTTGGCCAGCTTGTTGGTGATGGTGACCGCCACACCGGAGAGCTTGTTCCACCCGGTCTTAAAGGTATTCCACAGGCCGCTGGCGGTGTTGGAGAGGGTGACGCCGATGCTCACCGCCAGGTCCGATTGCAGCAGGCCATTTACGCCACCGGCCACGCCCTCCAGCTGCTCGGCCAGCTGCGTGAACCCTGCGCCCAGCCCCTCGATGACCGCCACGATGCCCTCCCCGGCCCAGGCCGCCAGCGGGGACAAAAAAGTATCCCAAATGGCCTGCCCGATAGGGGCCAGCACGTCCAGCGCCGCCGAGACCAGCGAGAACGCTCCCGCCAGCGCTTCGATGGCCGCAGGCGCGGCCTCGTCCAGCACCCAGTTCGCCAGGGGCTTGAGGATGTTCTCCCAGCCCCATTTCATCCCGCCGCTGAGCTGCTTCGCCAGCTTCTCCGCCGCCGCTTTCAGGTCCTGGAAGGCTTCCACCACCTTCCACCCCTTCAAGTCCCAGAGCTTTTTCAGCGGCGTCAGCAGCTGAGCTGCCAGTTTTTTCAGCTTTTCCAGCCACTTCGCCAGCCGCTGCAACATTGTCAGCTGAGATTTGCCGCCGGAACCGGAGCTGCCGCTCTTCCTGCTGCTGCCGCTGCTCTTGCTGCCGCTGGATCCGGAGCTGCTGGCCGCGCTGAGCTTGCTAATTTCATCAAAGCTCAGCACGCTCCTGACGGCCTTTTTCAGGCCCGTCACGCTGGCCGTGGCGGCCCGGGTGGCCTGGGTCAGTTTGGTCAGCGCGTTGGAGACATCGCTGAGTTGTTTTCTGCCGTTGCTTAGGCTGTAGGTTTCTTCCGCCATAATTTTCCCCCCTTGATGTCTCATGTGCCGTTTACGTCTGTTTCCCGACGTGCCGCTCCAGCATCCGCCGGTACTTCTCCACTTTCCGCTGTCGGATCTCCTCCTCGTTCCAGTAGGGGAACACCTCATAGACCTCGTCCAGCTTCCCCTCGGTCAGGGCCTGTGCAATCAGCCCCGCCTGCTGCCAGGCGATGACTGCCTGCCGCTGGGCCACCCGCCGCTCCCTCTCCCCGTGGGCGCGGACAGCCCGGGCCACCTCTCCCCAGGTCAGCTCCTCCACCTCCCAGGGAGAGAGACCCGCGATTTCCCCCTCCTGTACCAGCTCGTCCAGGGTCACTCCGCCGGAAAAGGGCGTTCCTCCGTCTCCTTCTCCTCTGGAGCCTCCTCCCCGTCCTCCAGCAGTTGGAACGCCTGCTCCACCGCCTGGGCCACGCTGCGTTTCAGCTGCTCCGCCTGCTGCTGGCTGACCAGCCCAGACTGGGCCGCGATGTCGAAGGCCAGCGCTCCGAACCGTGCCTGTCCGCTCCAGCCCTCGTCCACCAGCAGGTCGTAAAGGGCCTCGCCGTCGGTGATGCCGTTGTCGTTGCCCCGCCAGTTCAGGGCCTCCTCCAGCAGTGCGGCCATCCGCTCGCCGTCCGTTGCCGCCGAGAGGATGATTTGCAGCGGCTCCTCGCCGAATTTCTCCCGCAGCGTCCGCTGTCCCGCCACGGTCAGCCGCAGCCGGAGCTTCTGCCCGTCCAGCCGCAGGGTGTAGGTTCGTTTCATCGCTTTTTCCTTTCCGCGCCCATCGCGCCCCATTTCCGCCGTGTGCTGAGAAACCGCCCGCCCATTCCCGCCGCCGGGCAGGGCGGACAGGCGGTCACTCATTGCACATTGCTCATTGCAAATTGCTAATTGATTATCACGCGGGGTTCGTCACGGTCCAGTCGCTCTGGAGCATCATCACCAGCATGGCGGTAATCAGTTCGTCCACCTTGGCCCCCACCACGTAGGTGCTGACATAGCCGGTGGAGGCGAACACCGTGCCGTCGGGCAGCGTCACCGCCACGGGCACGATGCTCTTTGCGTCCTGGAGGGCTTTCAGCTTGCGGTAGTCAGAGCTGGCGTCGCCATTGTCGAACAGGTACGTGATCTCATACGCCTGGGTGTCCTGCACACCGGGGACATAGTGCTTCATGCTGTCCTTCATGCAGGTAGCGTCCAGCTCAGAGGGCGCGCCGCCGATGTCGCCGATCTCCTGTACGTAGTTCATCTCCACGTCATTGACCTTCACGCTGATGCCAATGCTCGACAGGCCCTGTACAGTTGCCATATTTTATCCTTCCTTTCTCTTTTTCATCGTTATGTGTTTTCTCTTGCACTGTTGGAACGACCACGGCAACTGTACAGGATAGGAGCGCCTGCGGCGTTTATCCCACTCGCCCGGAAACGTGCCACCGGCACGTTTCTTTTTTCGGGCTCACCCTGATTTGCCATAAAACATCCTTCCTTTCTCATCTCCTGTTGTCGGCCATATCATTGCACATTGCTAATTGATAAGCCGCATGGTCCTCTTATCCACCCTCCGTCCAAACCGCAGGGTCTTCCGTTCATACTTGCTGTTTTCCACTGCGTCCGGCCCCATGTATGTCCGTTTCAGGCCGATGCCCAGCATGGCCCGGTTGACCAGGTTTGCCAGCGCCGCCGCTGTCTCCCGGTCGAAGGCCCAGATGTCCACCTGGTATTCGATTTCATCTACCACCGGGCAGTCGGTGGAGCGGTTGTCATACTCCCCGTAGGTGACGACCACCCCCTCCGCCGCCTCTCTGGGGTAGCTCTGCCGGACGGAGAACGCAATGTCGCTCTCCATCCCCTCCAGCGCGGCCTTCACCTGGGCTCTGGCGTCCACCAGGGTCAGTTCCGCCTCGGTCATGCCCTCACCCTCTTTCAAAACATCCGCTGCAATTGCAGCAGCCGGTAGCCCAGCCACTGCTGCACCGTCCGCAGCTCGTAGACCTTCCCGTCGATGACGAACCGGTCAAAAGGCTCTGCCTCCAGCGCTCCGTAGCACACCCCCTGGAGCACACCCAGGGAGGCTTCGCCGCTCTCCCGGACGGCGCTGCCGGATGTCATCTCCCCGCCAGTCTGCCAGGTGCGCACATCCTGCCAGCAGATGCCTTCTGCCGCCCCGTCGGCCACCTCCAAGTCGGGGGTCTCCATGTCGTAGTAGCTCATCGTCTCCCCATAGCCGTCGGTTTTGGTGCGCCGCCGGTGGAGGGCGTAGCCCCGCCGCCATTCCAGCGGGGTCTGTCGGGTCAGCATCCCACCCTCCGGTAGCGGGCCAGGCTGTCCAGGATGTCGGCCACCGCCTCCCGGTACTCCTCCGGCCCCAGGTATGTGTCACTCTGGCTGACCTGTCCCTCGGCGTAGGAGCTGCTCCTGCGCCCCTCCGCTTTCGGATACGTCCCGCCGGTAGAACAGCGCCGCCAGCTCCACCGCCTTGCAGAGCATCCCGCTGTCCAGCTCGTCCACGCCCAGGTAGAGCAGCAGCTCCCCCTCCGCGTCGGAAAGCTCATCCTCCAGCAGAGCGATCTCGTCGTCCTCCGGCGCGTCCAGCCCCAGCTTCCGCTCCAGCTGCACCAGCAGCGTTTCCATGATTTCGTCTGTCATGGGTTATCCCTCCCCTATTTCAATGTGCAATGAAGCTATGCCCCAGGTGCGTTCTTTTCACAATGGCTCGATGTACCCCGCCATCAGGCGGCGGAAACAGGCTCGATTCCGCCGCCTGATGGCGGTTGCGCAGGGGTTTGGTGCCAGCACCGCACCCAGCAGTCCTCAACAAGCACTCGACTACATAATTGCTCATTGCACATTGCTAATTGCTAATTACTTATTTACGGTCATCACAGCCAGCGCGCTGGGCTGCACCACCTTGGCCCCGTAGGCGTGGAGGCCCTTCACCGCGTCGGAGAAGTTCTTCTCCAGCCGGTACG
>JAJQAS010000256.1 GCA_021203685.1 Clostridiales bacterium
GAAACCCCTCCACCATGCTTCGCATGGTCCCCCTCCCCTTTCAGGGGCGGCAAGGGGGATAGTGCTTGTCGTTTGGTGTGTTTTTCTCCGAACGGACATTTTTTGAAACAAAATCAGCTTAATGCAGAACAACTTCCCCATGACGAACATCCTTCCGTAATTGACCACCCCTCTCGCCTCCCCTGAAAGGGCAGGGAGCGAAGCGGAAGTGCCGCTTGACAGCGGTGGCGGAGGGGTTCCAGCCAGAACACAACGAGAACCGGCGGCGCTCACGCGCCGCCGGTCCCTGCGTTATAGTGGTATTCAGTGGTAAGGAGTATCGGAATCGTTCAAAGGGGAAGGAGAACGATCACACATCATACATCAGGTCGCCATAGGAGGGCACCGGCCAGTAATCGCTGTCCACCAACATCTCCAGCTCATCGATGGGGGCGCGAAGGGCGTCCATCACGGGGATGACGGTGTAGCGGTACGCCTTGGCCATGGCGGGGACATCGTCCATGGCATCGGTCTCGGCATAGACCGCTTTCAGCTGGGTCAGGGCAGCCTGGGCGTCCTTCAGCAGGGCAGAGACCTTGTTCAGCAGCTCCTTCTGGACGGAGGCGTCCGCACCGGCGGCTTCCACCGCGGCAACGGACTCGGCCAGGGTGGTGGAGTAGGCGATGACAGAGGGGATATACTGCTTGCCGGCCATGTGGATCATGACCTTGGCCTCTACGCCGATGCGCTTGGCGTAGTTCTCATAGGAGACTTCCTCGCGGGATTCCAGCTCGGCCCTGGTGTAGATGCCGAACTTCTCGAACATCTCCACCACGTCGGGCTGGGTCAGCACGGGGATGGCGTCCACCATGCACTTGATGTTGGGCAGACCACGGCGGGCAGCTTCTTCCACCCACGCTTCAGAGTAGCCATCGCCGTTGAAGACGATGCGCTGATGCTTGGTCATCAGGTCCTTGATGTAAGCTTTGCAGGCGGTCTCGAAGTCCTCCGCGCCCTCCAGGGTGTCGGCGGCGTCGCAGAACGCCTCGGCCATGATGGCGTTCAGGGTGGTGTTGGGGCCGGCGATGTTGTCGCTGGAGCCGACCATACGGAACTCGAAGCGGTTGCCGGTGAAGGCGAAGGGGGAGGTACGGTTCCGGTCGGTGGCGTCCTTCTTCAGCACGGGGACGGTGGAGACGCCGGTATCCAGCTCGCCGGGTACCACGGTGGGGGCATCGCCGTCCACGATCTTCTCCACCAGAGCCTCCAGCTGGTCGCCCAGGAAGATGGAGATGATGGCGGGAGGGGCCTCCTGCGCGCCCAGACGGTGGTCGTTGCCCACGTTGGAGACGGAGTCCCGGAGCAAATCGGCGTGCTTATCCACAGCGCTCATGACGCAGGCCAGGACCAGCTGGAACTGCAAGTTCTCTTCCGGCTTGTCGCCCGGATCGAACAGGTTCTCGCCGGTGTTGGTGCCCAGGGACCAGTTGTTGTGCTTGCCGGAGCCGTTGACGCCTGCGTAGGGCTTCTCGTGGAGCAGGCAGGACATATCGTGGGCGTACGCCACACGCTTCATGGTCTCCATGGCCAGGTTGTTCTGGTCGACCGCCACGTTGGCGGTGGAGAAAATGGGAGCCATCTCGTGCTGGGCGGGAGCCACCTCGTTGTGCTGGGTGGTGGCGGTGATGCCGTACTTCCACAGCTCCACGTTCAGGTCGGCCATGAAGGCGCCCACCCGCTCCCGGATGGCGCCGAAGTAGTGGTCGTCCAGCTCCTGGCCCTTGGGGGCGGGGGCGCCGAACAGGGTGCGGCCGGTGTAGATCAGGTCCTTGCGCTGCTCATACAGCTTGCGGTCCACCAGGAAGTACTCCTGCTCGGGGCCGACGGAGGCGGTCAGATGGGTGGCCTCGGTGTTGCCGAACAGGCGGCAGATGCGGATGCCCTGCTTGGAGACGGCCTCCATGGAACGCAGCAGGGGGGTCTTGGTATCCAGGGCCTCGCCGGTGTAGGAGACAAAGACGGTGGGGATGCACAGCACGGTGCCGCAGGACTGCTCCTTCACGAAAGCGGGGGAGGTGATGTCCCAGGCGGTGTAGCCACGGGCGTAGGAAGTGGCGCGGAGGCCGCCGGAGGGGAAGGAGGAGGCGTCAGGCTCGCCCATGATGAGCTTCTTGCCGGACAGCTGGAGCAGGGTGTGTCCCATCTCGTCGGGAGAGGTCAGGAAGGAGTCGTGCTTCTCCGCGGTGGCGCCGGTCAGGGGCTGGAACCAGTGGGTGTAGTGGGTCGCGCCCTTTTCCACGGCCCAGCACTTCATGGCGTCGGCCACGGTGTCGGCGGAGGCGGCGCTGAGGGTGCCGCCGTTCTCCATGACGGAAACGACCTCTTTGTAGACGCTCTTGGGCAGGCGCTCCTTCATAACGGCGCGGCTGAATACGTTGGAGCCAAAGATCTCAGGGATACTCATTGCAATAAACCGATCCTTTCTTTCATTCCTGGAAATGGGATTGCCTGGTTGGGTGGTACGAATGCAAGACTGCACGAAAAAAAGGCGATGGTGTCTCGTTTATGGGACTCCATTGCCTCCTTAAAGCGCTCTCGTAGCTTCGTGCTGTTCTGTTGTTTTCGGGTGACCTTTCATCACTGGGGTTACTATACCCCATTCCACGGCGTTTTGCAAGTGATTTGCAGGATATTTTTTTCTTTCATTCAAAATCACGTAAATGAGCCGGTCATTTCCCCTTTCCTTTAGACAATTTTGACGGAATGAATCCGGCAAAAACGCAAAAATGCAGAAATTACTTGACAGCCGGGCGGAATCGTGTATACTAAAAATCGTAGACAGATTGGCGGGGATATGCAATATTCCCCGGAGCGAAATTCATTTTGGCCCTCTTTTCCCAATACACGACAGGGATGGGCCGGGTGAAAGGAGATTTATTTATGGCCTATAGCAAAGAGGACATTCTCCGCCTTGTGGAAGAGGAGGATGTGCAATTCATTCGGATGTAGTTCGTAGATGTGTTCGGCCAGCTGAAAAACGTGGCCATCACCCCCTCCCAGCTGCCCAAGGCCCTGGACGACCAGATCATGATCGACGGCAGCGCCATCGAGGGCTTCGTCCGGGTGAACGAATCTGACCAGTACCTGCGGCCCGACCTGAACACCTTCGCCATTTACCCCTGGCGGCCCATGCAGGGCAAGGTGGCCCGGCTGCTGTGCAACGTGTACAACCCCGACGGCAGCCCCTTCGTGGGCGACCCCCGCAGCGTGCTACGGCGGGTGGTGTCCCGCGCCGCCTCCATGGGGCTGAATCTGATGATCGGCCCGGAGTGCGAGTTCTTCCTGTTCAAGACCGACGACCAGGGCCGTCCCACCACCCAGCCCAGCGACAGCGCCACCTATTTTGACCTGTCCCCCCTGGACCAGGGCGAGTCTACCCGCCGGGAGGTCTGTCTGGCGCTGGAGAAGATGGGCTTCGAGATCGAAGGCTCCCACCACGAATCCGCCCCCGGCCAGCACGAGATCGACTTCCACTACACCGAGGCGATGGAGGCGGCGGACCACATCCTCACCTTCCGGCTGGCGGTCAAGACCCTGGCCCAGCGGAACGGGCTTCACGCCACCTTTATGCCCAAGCCCATCGACGGGGTCAACGGCTCCGGGATGCACATCAATATGTCCCTGTTCCGCAACGGTAAAAACCTGTTCTACGACCCCGACGGGCTCCACGGCCTGTCCAAAGAGGCGTATTCCTTCATCGCGGGCATCCTCTACCACATCCGGGGCCTGTGCGCCCTGACCAATCCCCTGGTCAACAGCTACAAGCGGCTGGTGCCGGGGTACGAGGCCCCCTGCTACATCACCTGGTCTGTGGGCAACCGCAGCTCGCTGGTGCGCATCCCCGAGGTGCGGGGGCAGGTGACCCGGGTGGAGCTGCGCAGCCCCGACCCCTGCGCCAACCCCTATCTAGCGCTGGCCGCCTGCCTGGCCGCCGGCCTGGACGGCATCGAACGGGATATGACCCCTCCGGCGGAGATCACCGAAAACATCTACGCCATGAGCGACGCCCAGCGGGCCTATCTGGGCATCGAGACACTCCCCACCAACCTCCACGAGGCCCTGGAGGAAATGCGGAAGGATTCCTGCATCATGGACACCCTGGGCAAGCACGTGGCCGGGGCGTATATCGAGGGCAAAGAGAAAGAATGGAAGGAATACCGCGTCCAGGTCAGCCAGTGGGAGCGGGACAAATACATGACCGTATATTGACCCCTCTGGCCGCGTATTCCGTACTTGGAATCAAGGTGTGATCGTGGTGGAAAAAATCATCGTTGCGTTTGAGAACGAAGCCACCTGCCGCCGCGTCAGCGAAATGATCGAAAGCTCCGGCATTGCCAGCTGCGTCAACGTGCGCAGCTGCGGCGAGGTGAAGCGCATCACCAACAAAGCCCGTGTAAACATCGTGGTTTGCGGTTATAAGCTGGCGGACGGCCCGGCTGCGGTCCTCCACCACGAGCTGCCGCCCAGCTGTTCGGTGCTGATGGTGGCGAGCCAGGCCCAGCTGGACCTGGTGGACGAGGACATTTTCCGCCTCCCGGCCCCCATTTCCCGGGGCAGCCTCATCGCCTCGGTGCAGATGCTGTTCCAGATCAACCGCCGCCTGAACCGGCTGGCCCGGCCCAAGCGGAGCGACGAGGACCAGAAGCTGGTGGAGGAAGCCAAGCGCCTGCTGATGGACCGCCACGGCATGACCGAGGAACAGGCCCATCGGTTCATCCAGAAAAAGAGCATGGACACCGGGGCCAAAATGATCCAGACCGCCCAAATTATTTTGGGCGATGTGGATGTGTATTAAATGGGTCGTCCCTTTGCATCAGCCGCGTTGTGATAAGCTGTTAGCTGTTAGCTATTAGCTGTTAGTCAGGTACTTCCAGCTAAAAGCGCAGCGCTTAAAACAAAGACCCACCAAGCTAACAGCTAATAGCTAAAAGCTAAGAGCTAAAATGTCAGTCAGGCATTTCACCGCAAAATCGCGTGAAATGCAGCTATAGAGCTGAAAAAGAGAACGGCGTCTCAATGGGGAGGCGGCGGCAGTCCGGCAGACGGGCGGAAAGGGGCAGGATGTCCCTTTTCCCGGCCTGCGCCCGGCGTTGCCGCGCCCCTGCGGGACGCCGTGCGTTGTTTTCAGCCATCCTCCGGCCTACGCCGGAACACCTGTGAAAGGGGAAACAGTTCATGGAAGAGATCAGAACGGAGACCACCATGCCGCCCAGAGGCTTGTACAACCCCGCCTTTGAGCACGACGCCTGCGGCATCGGCGCGGTGGTAGACATCAAGGGCCGCAAGACCCACACCACAGTGGACAACGCCCTGGCCATCGTGGAAAAGCTGGAGCACCGGGCCGGTAAGGACGCCGAGGGCAAGACCGGCGACGGCGTGGGCATCATGCTGCAAATTTCCCACAACTTTTTCGCCAAGGCCGCCGCGGCAGCCGGTATCCAGCTGGGCGGCGAGCGGGATTACGGCATCGGGATGTTCTTCTTCCCCCAGGACATCCTCAAGCGGTCCCAGGCTAAGAAGATGTTTGAGATCATCGTGGAAAAAGAGGGGATGGAGTTCCTGGGCTGGCGCACCGTGCCCATCAACCCGGAGGTGCTGGGCAACAAGGCCCTGGCCCGTATACCCTACATCGAGCAGGGCTTCGTGGCCCGTCCCGCCAAGGTGGAAAAGGGTCTGGACTTCGACCGCAAGCTGTACATTGCCCGCCGGGTCTTTGAGCAGTCCAACGACAACACCTATGTGGTGTCCTGCTCCA
>JAJQAS010000209.1 GCA_021203685.1 Clostridiales bacterium
GCTGCCTGTCCGTTGAGCGGGAAGCGGTGCTCACCCTGCGGTAAGCCATGAGACAGCAGCGAGGGTATCCCTCCGTCCAAATCACCCCCAAGGCCGAGCGGGCCGTCAAGCGGGGCCACCCCTGGGTCTACGCCGGGGAGATCAAGTCCACGTCCGGGTCGCCGGAAAACGGCGGCCTGGTGGACGTGTTCGCCGGGACCGCCTACATGGGCACCGGGTTCTACAACGGCAACAGCAAAATCACCGTCCGGCTGCTGAGCCGCAACGCCAACGACCGGTTTGACGCCGCCTTTTGGCGGCGGCGGGTGGAGTACGCCGTCCGCTACCGCCAGACGGTCATGCCGGGGGCAGACTTCCAGTGCTGCCGCCTGATTCACGGGGAGGCCGACCAGATGCCCGGCCTGACCGTGGACCGGTACGGGGAACTGCTCTCCGTTCAGGTGCTGAGCCTGGGCATGGAGCGGGTGCAGGATGTGGTCTTTCAGGCCCTGTATGAAGTCCTCACCGGCCTGGGGGAGGACATCCGGGGGATTTTTCTCCGCAACGACGTGGCCATCCGGGAGCTGGAGGGGATGGAGCAGCAAAAGGGCTGGTATCCCCTCCCCGGGTTGCCTACGCGGTCGAGCACCGTCACTGAAATCACAGAGAACGGCGTGCGTTACCTGGTGGACGTGGAAAACGGGCAGAAAACCGGCTTTTTCCTGGACCAGAAGTACAACCGCCTGGCGGCGGCTCGGCTGGCAAAGGGCAAACGGGTGCTGGACTGCTTCACCCACACCGGCTCCTTCGGCCTCAACGCTGCCAAAGCGGGAGCCGAGCACGTCCACAGCGTGGACATCTCCGCCAGCGCCATCGAAATGGCCCGGGCCAATGCCCGGCGGAACGGCTTGGCCAACATCGACTTCGAGGTGGCGGACGTGTTCGACCTGCTGACCCGGCTGGGGGAGGAGAAGCGCCACGACTACGATTATATCATCCTGGACCCGCCGGCCTTCACCAAGAGCCGGGACACGGTGGATGACGCTGCCCGGGGCTACAAAGAGATCAATCGCCGGGCCATGAAACTGCTGCCTCGCGGCGGCTACCTGGCCACCTGCTCCTGCTCCCACTTCATGACCCGGGAGCGGTTCGAGGGGATGCTGCGCGCCGCCGCCTGGGACGCGGCGGTGTCCCTGCGGCAGATCGAGCAGCGCCAGCAGGCCCCCGACCACCCCATCCTGTGGAACGTGCCGGAGACGGACTATCTGAAATTCTACCTGTTTCAAGTAGTATGAGAACGAAAAGGGCTGTGTCACACTATCGTGGCACAGCCTTTTTGCATTTAGCGGCTTACTTGGTGAACCGGGAGAACAGCCCGCCCTTTTTGTACGGCTCCGCCTGGACGGACAGCACCTGATACCCCGTCTTTTCAATGGCGGCCCGGAGCTGGTCCTCCGGGATGTCCGTCTCGGTCAAAATCACCGTCTCCCCCTTGCTGTGGGAGGAGGTGACCTTCTTCACGGGGAAGGCCCCGCGAACGGCGTCGTTCACATGGCTCTCGCACATGCCGCACATCAT
This sequence comes from Clostridiales bacterium, assembly GCA_021203685.1. Classification (GTDB taxonomy): domain Bacteria; phylum Bacillota; class Clostridia; order Oscillospirales; family Oscillospiraceae; genus Onthomonas. Next base: position 1,558 of record JAJQAS010000209.1, read on the forward strand.
GCCGTCGATTTTCAATGTCAGCTTTGTCATAAAAGAACCTTCTTTCATAGGATAGAGTAAACGTTTCTGACCGCTAATCGCTGTTCTTTCGGTACTGGGAAGGGGAGACCCCAAACTCCTGCCGGAAGGCCGCGCCGAACTGGCTGACGCTGCCGTACCCCACCTGAGCAGCCACCTCCGCGATGGGCAGGGAAGTGGAGCGCAGCAGTTCCGCCCCCCGGCGCAGCCGGTGCTGGCGCAGACAGCTGTGGAGGGGGCAGCCGTAGAGCTGGCTGAAGCAGCTTTTCAGCAGGGTAGGGGAGACGTGGAACCGGCTGGACAGGTCGGGGATGGTCAGGTGCTCCTCCAGGTGGGAGAGCATATAGTCGTGCACCTGGCGGGTGACCTGGATCTGGCGGCTGTCGTAGTAGGCAGCCCAGGGGGCGGCGGAGACGCTCAGCCCCTGGTGGCTCAGCAGGTAGAGAAGCTCCAGCACCTTGAACGCGCAGTAGTCCGCCTGCTCCCCGGCGGGGAGGCGGGCCAGCACCTGGAACAGAGCGGCGGTCCAGCCGTCCCGCTCCAGGGCGGCGCAGCCGCCTCTGGCCTCCAGCAGGTCGTCGATGGCGGCCCAGTCCAGCGGGGCGGGAAGGGGACGGTCCGCGACCCGGCTGCGGTCCACCGCCAGCAGGATGCAGCCAGCCCCGTCGGCCTCCGTGGAACAGGGCTGGGCCTCTCCCCAGCGGCCCAGCAGCAGCACATTTTTTTCACCCACCTGTGCCGCTCTGCCGCCAGGCAGGTCGATTTGCAGACGCCCCTCCCGGCAAAAGACCAGCCCCAGGCTGTCCCCGGGCGGCGAGGGGCCGGGAGAGACGGTGTCCCCGCCCAAGACCCATACGCCCGGACAGCAGGCGCAGGCGCTGTTCGGTTGTAGGGAGGTTTTTTTCATAAGGGAACTCCATGGTGATAGGGGTGAGAATATGTTAGCGATGACTAACTTATTATAAGTGCATTGGGGGTTGAAAGTCAAGCGCAAATAACCGCATGATTTCGAAATGAGATTGTAAAATTGCACAAAAAGGGTGATTGTTTTTTGTGGAATACGAGCCTTGACAGGAATATATTTGTTTGGTAACATAAATTAAGTAGATTGTGACTGGTAATGCAGGCAAGGCCTACGGTTCGAGATGAGATAGATTCCTGTCCTGGGACGTTCTGTCTTTGTATCTTTTTCGGCGCGGCTTAGTCTGTTTTTTCTTTTGCGCAAGAGGGGAAGGAACACGAGTGAAGGTTGTCAAATCTTTGAACAACAACATGGTTCTGGCTCGTGATGAGAATGGAGACGAGTGCATCTGCCAGGGCAAGGGCATTGGCTGGCAGAAGCGCAGCGGCGACAATGTAGATACCTCACTGATAGAGCGGCGCTTTGTCCCGGAAAACCAGGACGGAAGCCGCCACTTCCAGCAGCTTTTTTCAGAGATCCCCGAGGAATACTGGGCCATCGCGGAGGATGTGGTGGATTTTGGACGCTCTCACTATGGCGTCAGGGTCTCCCAGAAGATCATCCTCCCCCTGTGCGACCACATGGCGGGCAGCGTGGAGCGTTATAGCCGGGGCGTGGTGCTGGAAAATCCCATGCTGTGGGACGTGAAGCGGGTCTACCCCAAAGAGTTCAAAATTGGAAAATACGCCCTGGAGCTGCTCAGGAAGCGCTTCGGCGTGGAGATGAAGGATGACGAAGCGGCGTTCCTGGCGTATCACTTTGTCAACGCCCAGCTGGATGGGTCGACCCATGGCGTGTCCCCCGATACCATGGCGACCCTGGCCGGTCACGTCATCGATTTGGTGCAGCAGTCCTTTCAAATCACCCTCAACGAGGACGACTGGAACTATCAGCGGTTCCTGACCCACCTGAAATTTTTTGTCAGCCGGGTGGCCCAGCGTCAGACCTACGAGGAGGACAGCCACAGCGAGCTGTATGACGAGCTGAAGGAACGTTATCCCCACGTCTACCAGTGCGTGGAACGCATCGCGGACTATATTCTCATCAACTTCCACTACGATGTTGGCGCGGAGGAGCGGCTCTATCTGATGATCCATGTGGAGCGGGTCACCCGCCGGGGCCGGAACCGGGGCTGACGGAGATTTCCATAATTTAACACCGATTTTTGTACAGGATTGTGACCTTAAGTGGGCAAGGCCTGGGAAAGATACAGATAACCTGACGGTACCCGTATGCTTTTCCGGCTTTGCCCGTTTTGTATTTTTGGAGCGTATGCTATAGCGGCTGGCGCGCGCCGCTTATCATAAAAAACTTTACAATGGAGGAAAATGAAATGGCATTAGACTATGTCGAGACTTCGAAAAAGATCATCGAAGCCGTTGGCGGTGTCTCCAACATCGCCAGTGCCACCAACTGTATGACCCGCCTGCGTCTGGTTCTGAACGACGAGAGCAAAGCGGACGACAAGAAGGTGGAGAAGATCAAAGGCGTCAAGAGCGTCATCAAGCAGGGCGGTCAGTACCAGATCGTCATCGGCAACGAGGTCTCCAACCTGTTTAAGGAGTTCAAGAAACAGGGCAACTTCGGCGCGGAGGGCGGCAGCTCCGCCCCCAAGAAGGCCGAGGGCAACCCCCTCCAGCGGCTGCTGGGCTTCGTCTCCGGCTGTATGACCCCCATGCTGCCCGCCATGTTGGGCTGTGGTATGATGAAGGTGGTTCTGACCCTGCTGACCACCTTTGCCGGGTTGAGCACCGACACCTCCACTTATATTATCCTCACCGCGATGGGCGACTGCTTCTTCACCTTCCTGCCCATTTTCCTGGCCTTTAACATCGCAAAAAAGATGGACGGCTCCCCCATGTTGTTCATGACTGTGGCCGCTGCCATGGTCTATCCCGACCTGGTCACCCTGATGGCTGGCAGCTCTCTGGAGCTGGGCACCTTCCTGGGCATGGACTGCACCTATCTCTTCGGCATCCCTGTCATTTGCTCCACCTACACCTCCTCCGTCCTGCCCATCCTGCTGATGGCCCCGGTGATGAAGTGGGTGGAAGACTTCGCAGACCGGGTATCCCCCAACGTGCTGAAATCCTTCCTGAAGCCCCTGATCTTCCTGATCATCTGCGTGCCCGTAGCCCTGATCGTCCTTGGCCCTCTCGGCAACATCATCGGCGATGCCCTGTCCGGCGTGTTCAATCTGTGCTACAATGCCTGCTCCTGGCTGACCATCGGCGTCCTGTCCGCCATCATGCCCTTCATCGTCATGACCGGTATGCACTACGCTCTGGTTCCCTTCTGCACCATCAACCTGACTACGGTTGGCTTTGACGCTCTGGTCATCACCACCATGTTCTGCTCCAACCTGGCCCAGGGCGGCGCTTCCCTGGGCGTCGGCCTCAAGAGCAAGAACACCGAGACCAAGTCTGAAGGCATCGCCTGCGGCATCTCCGCTGTGGTGGCCGGCGTTACTGAGCCTGCCATGTACGGCATCAACCTGCGCTACGGCAAGCCCATGATGGCCGCTGTTATCGCGGCTGCTATCTCCGGCCTGTGGTGCGGCATCACCGGCGTGGTTGGCTATGTGATGGGCGGCTCCCCCTCCATCCTGACCCTAATCCAGTTCATCGGCGGCGACAACCCCATGAGCGGTGTGATTTTCGGCGCCATCGGTGCTGTCATTTCCATCGGCGTCTCCTTTGCCATCACCTTCATCACCTACAAGGACCCCGTCGAGGAAGAAGAAGAGGAAGAGCCTGCTGAGGACGCTTCCGAGTCCGCTCCCAAGCCTCTGGTTCAGACCATCACCCTGACCGCTCCCATGACCGGCGAGGTCGTGAAGCTGGCCGACGTGCCCGATCAGGTCTTTGCCTCCGGCGCTCTGGGCGAAGGCGTCGCCATCATCCCCACCGTGGGCAAGGTGGTCGCTCCCTGTGACGCGGTCGTTTCCGCCACCATGGACACCAAACACGCCGTTGGCCTGACCACCCCCGAAGGGATGGAGCTGCTCATCCATGTGGGTCTGAATACCGTGGAACTGAACGGCAAATTCTATGACTACAAGGTCAAGGAGGGCGACAGCGTCAAGCGCGGCGATACCCTCATCGAGTTCGACATTGACGGCATCAAGGGCGCGGGTTATCCCCTCCACACCCCGGTGCTGGTCACCAACT
>JAJQAS010000010.1 GCA_021203685.1 Clostridiales bacterium
CTGTCTTGCCATATTGGCCGCCGGTGTTCAAACAGGGAGATGGGTATCAATAACCAAAAAGTCATGTGCAGAAAGCAGAGACAGCAGTTTTCTTCCTCTGATATTGTTAGACAGAAATTATTCAAAAGGGCGCAGTCCTGATAGCTAAAGTTTAAAGCTGCTGCCGGAGTTTGCGTTTGTGGAAGAACACAGTCTTGTGGAGGGCATGGAGATCATAGCGCCTGTTTATAAGGTGATTGGGAGGATTCCAGCCGTTCGGAATCTGTCGAATAGGATTATTGTACTTGAGGAAAGGTGGGGGCATATATGAAACTTTTATTTGAAGTTATCATTTATTGTCTTGTGTACACACTGCTTGTGAAAGCGGCGAAGGGAAGCAGTCCCTTAAACTGCCTCTATTTTTACCCGGAACCCGTCAGAAAAAAGGCATATGCGTTGGGGCTGGCGGATGAGCAGGGTGTTCATAAAAGGGCAAAGCGCTTCTATACATATTTCCTGGCGGCACTTGTAATACTGCTGTTCGTTTTTATGGTGATTGTCAACAAAACACAGGATTTTGGGGCAGCTTTTTCAGATCTGTATCTGATACTGGTAATCGGAAATTGGTTTGACGGAATTGTGATCGACCGATTCTGGGTGAGCCGGAAATCCTGGGTGATCCCCGAAACAGCAGGCATTCCCCATTTGAAGCCTTGGAAAACCGTTTTAGTGAGAAGAACCCTTGGTACGTTTGCATATATTCCGATTGCGGCGATCTTTGCGCTTATCTTTTCGAAGCTGTCTATCTGTATTTGGAATGGTTGAGAGTTCGGAAAAATCTGGTTAGGAGGGAAAATGCAATGGTAATAACGATTATTTCGATCCTCATGATTATGCTCGGCTATTTTCTCATGCTGTACGGTGCAGTCGGCTTTATTCAGGACAAACGACTTTTCTCCTCCGCGCCGAAAGAAAACCTGGCCGTGATTCCGGACAGGAAAGAGAGATTCAAGGGAGCGCATGTCATCGGCTGGGTGATCGTCGTATTCGCTGTGCTGCTGTTCATCGGTGCATTTGCTCTGGGCATTTGGGATGGCGCAAGAAATGGCTTTGGGCCGTTCAAATACTTTGTCCGATTTATTACGATACTCTATGGGATGGAGATTTACGACATCCTCTTTTTTGACTGGTATCTGCTCTGCCGCTCCAACTTCTTCCCGCATTTTTACCCGGAGACGAAGGGCATCGTGGGGCCGCAGATGTTTGGCTATAACAAGAAGGCGCATATCGTACATTTTATCGTGTATATCCCCGCCTGTGCTTTACTGGCGTTGGGCTGCGGACTTCTATTTTCATGATTTTATGGAGCAGAAATATGAGAATTCTGATCTATGGGGCGGGCGTCATCGGCAGCCTGTACGCCGCTCTGTTTTCCAAAGCCGGTTATGAAGTTTCTGTCCATGCCAGAGGCAGACGGCTTCAGGAGCTGAAAACAAAAGGACTTTTATATCGGGACGGAGGCAACATCCAAAAGGCGGATGTGACTGTCCTTGAGCATTTGTCAGATCAAGACTGTTATACATTTGTATTCCTGACCGTCCGCGCAGGACAGGAGAAATCGGCGTTATATGAACTGCAAAGAAATATCAGTCCAACCATCGTGACGATGATCAACACGATAAAGGGATATGAAGAATGGGAAGCAATCCTTGGTGTCGGGCGGCTGCTCCCCGCCTTTCCCGGAGCGGGCGGGAGCATTAAGAACGGGATTCTGGATGCGGCGCTGACTCCTTCGCTGATCCAGCCTACAACATTCGGTGAAATAGGCGGTCTGCGGAGCGAACGAACGGCTGCGCTGGCACAGGTTTTTAAGAGAAGCGGTATCCCGTATCAAATCGTCCCTGATATGCACCACTGGCAAATCTCCCATCTCGGTCTGGTCGTACCGCTCGCGGATGCCTATTACCGGTCGGACGATCCTGTGAATGTATACAAGGATAAGGACATCATGGCACAGACAGCCCGTGAGTTGAAGTCCAATTTTCAGGAGCTGTCGAAGCAATCCATATTGTCGCCGCCGAAATTTCATCTCCTGCGGCTTTGCCCGCAATTCCTCTTAAAGATCGGTCTGACAATGGTTTTCAGAAGTCATTTCGGCGATGTGTTCATGTACCGCCATGCCATGAAATCACCGGAGGAAATGAGGCAGCTGCACAGAGATTTTTATAGTTTCATGAGAGGGAACGACGATGAAAACTTATGAATTTGGAGACAAAAACAAACCTGTTATCCTGTTGTTGCCGGGAACCTGCTGCCACTGGAAAGCTACCTTCGGTGAGGTAATCCCTCTGCTGGGGAGTAGCTTCTATGTGGTCTGCGTTTCTTATGATGGATTTGACGAGACGGAGGACACGATTTTTCCGTCCATGATAGAGGAAACCGAAAAAATGGAAAGCTACATACAGGAACGCTTTGACGGAAGAATGAAGCTTTTCATGGAAACCGTTCTCTATTGCCTTGTGTATATGCTGCTTGTGAAGGCGGTCAAGGGCAACAACCCCATAAATTGCCTGTTCTTCTCCCCGAAACCGGTGAGAGACAGGGTGTACGGGATAGGGTTGGCGAACGAAAGAAAAGTAAGCAAAAGGGAAAAGGTGTTCTATACCTGGTTCTTGGCTGCGCTTATCCTCCTGCTTTTTGTGTTTGTCGTGCCTGTCAACAGAACGCAGGATTTCAAAACGGCGTTTTTAGAGCTGTACCTGATATTGGTAGTCGGAAACTGGTTTGATGGGATTATGATTGACCGATTTTGGGTGAGCCGGAAGTCCTGGGAAATTCCCCAGGCGGTGGGAATCCCCTATGTGAAAACATGGAGGAGAATTTTCATCAGCAGAAGCATTGGCACAGTTGTTTATATCCCAATTGCGGCAGGACTTGCATGGCTCTTTGTAAAGCTGTCCATCCGAATTTGGCAGGGATAAAAAGCATTCAGAAAGGGTGAAAATCAAATGATGATCGATAAAAGGCTGATTCGCCTGCTTTCCGGGAGCGGGCGATATGTTGCAGGGAATGTGCTGTTTCAGTGGTGTGCTCTCCTTGCCAACATCGCCATGATGACCGGCATCACGGCGTTCCTGGCAGGACTTTTCACGGGAGAGGGGCGGACGATTGCCGCCACCGCCGGGGTGGTACTGGCGGCGATTGCCGTGCGCTTTGTCTGCACCCTGGGAGCGTCCAGGATGAGCTATCTTTCCTCCAAGGCGGTGAAGCGAACCCTCCGGGAGCGGATCTATGAAAAGCTGCTGCGCCTGGGCGCCTCCTACAACGAGCAGGTCAAGACCTCAGAGGTGGTTCAGGTGGCGGTGGAGGGCGTAGACCAGCTGGAAACCTACTTTGGTGCCTATCTGCCTCAGTTTTTCTATGCAATGCTGGCACCCTTGACCTTGTTCGTATACCTGTGCTTTGTGAATATTCCTTCGGCCATTGTGCTGCTGGTGTGCGTGCCGCTGATTCCCGTGGCCATTGCAGCGGTGCAGACCTGGGCCAAGAAGCTGCTGAGCAAATATTGGGGGCAGTACACCGCCCTAGGGGACTCCTTCCTGGAGAATTTGCAAGGTCTGACCACCTTGAAGATTTACCAGGCGGACGAATACAAGCAGCAGGAAATGAACCGGGAAGCAGAAAACTTCCGGCGCATCACCATGAAGGTGCTGACCATGCAGCTCAATTCCATTACCATCATGGACTTCATCGCCTACGGCGGGGCGGCGCTGGGCATCATCATGGCGGCCACACAGTATGCTTCGAACCATGTCAGCCTGGCGGGGTGCCTGCTGATCATCCTGCTGGGGGCAGATTTCTTCCTACCCATGCGACAATTGGGTTCCTATTTCCATGTGGCGATGAACGGCATGGCGGCAAGCGATAAGATTTTCCATCTGCTGGATCTGCCGGAGGCGGAGAGGAAAACCACCCTCTGTCCGGCGGAGGGCGATATTGTGTGCAGGGATCTGCATTTTTCTTATGAGCCGGAGCGAGAGGTTCTCCACGGTGTGGATTTGGTGTTTCCCCAGGGCAGCTTCGTTTCCATTGTGGGGGAATCCGGCTGCGGAAAATCCACGGTGGCATCGATTCTCATGGGGCGCAACCGCCAGTATCAGGGCTCCGTTACCATGGGCAGCGCAGAACTGCGGGATTTGGATGAGAGCAGCCTGATGGCGCATATCACCTACATCAGTCACCAGAGCTATTTGTTTAAGGGCACTGTCCGGGACAATTTGCGAATGGGTCTCCCATCGGCGGAGGATGACGCCCTTTGGGATGTGTTGGAGCAGGTGAAGCTGGCGGATTTCCTCAGAGGCGAAAACGGCCTGGACACTTGCCTGACAGAGCAGGGCGGCAATCTGTCTGGTGGACAGCGCCAGCGGCTGGCATTGGCCCGGGCGCTGCTGCATGACAGCCCGGTGTATATTTTTGACGAAGCCACTTCCAATATTGATGTGGAGAGCGAAAACGACATCATGACTCAAATTCACGCCCTGGCAACGAAAAAGACGGTGATCCTGATTTCCCACCGGCTGGCAAATGTGACCGCCTCGGACTGTATTTATGTCATGGACGGCGGCATGGTGACGGAACAGGGCACCCATGAAGCTCTTTTGCAGCGGGGCGGTCAGTATGCCGCACTTTGGCAGGCCCAGCAGAGCCTGGAAAATTACGGAAAGGACGGTGGAGCGCAATGAAAAAGCGAAGCGGATTGACGGTTATGCTGCGCCTGGTAGGGCTGGTGAAGCCCCTGGCTGGCTTTATGGTGCTGGCCATTTGCATGGGGCTGATTGGCCACCTCTGCGCCAGCTTCATTACCATACTTGGCGGTTATACAGTATTGGCGCTTCTGGGGCTGGATGCGCCCCTTCCCCTGGGCGGGATTTTCGCCTGCGTGCTGCTTTTTGCCCTTCTGCGGGCGGGACTGCGCTATGGGGAGCAGGCCTGCAATCATTTCATCGCCTTCAAGCTGCTGGCGCTGATTCGGGACAAGGTGTTCCGGGCGCTGCGGAAGCTCTGCCCCGCCAAGCTGGAGGGGCGGGATAAGGGGGACCTGATCTCCGTCATTACATCTGACATTGAACTCTTAGAAGTGTTCTATGCACATACCATCTCACCGGCGGCCATTGCCCTGCTCTTTACCATCATCCTCTGCCTGTTTATCGGCTCCTTCCACTGGGCGCTGGGCGTGCTGGCGCTGGCGGCGTATCTGGTTGTTGGGGTGGCCATGCCCCTGGCAATTTCCAAACTCAGCGGAGATACCGGCCTCCAATTCCGCACCGGTTCCGGGGCGCTTTCTGCCTTTGTGCTGGACAGTATGCGGGGGCTGCCCGAAACCATTCAGTACGCCCAGGGAAAAGAGCGCCTTGAGGAGATGAATCGGCGCACAGACGTACTTGCCAAGACGGAGGAGCAGATGAAACAAAATGCAGGGCTAAACAGCGCCGTAACCAACACGGTAATCCTCCTTTTTGACCTTGCTATAAGAATTTGACCAACACGCTGCTGGAAAACGCCCAGCAGGAAACATCTCCAGTGCAAAGCGTAAGCCAAAGGAAAAAGAACGTTCTGGGTTATCAGTGATATAGTCCCCTTAGAGTAGACACTCGAAAAAGCAAAAATTTCGAGGCTACAC
>JAJQAS010000037.1 GCA_021203685.1 Clostridiales bacterium
TTTTTGCCTGACAATGGGGGCATTTCTTCCACTCTCCCTTTGGCGCTTCATCACCACCGAGATGTACCCGTTTTCCGGGGAACAGAGGGACAATTTCCTCCAGCAGTTCTTCCAGAAACGAAAATGTCCGCTCCTGTCCGGCACAAAGGATAATCGGATAAATTCCCCCGGCCGTAGCGGTCCGAACCTTTTTTCCGCTGCAGCTATACTCAGGGTATGCGTTCAGCAATGCGCTTACATGCCCTGGCATATCAATCTCAGGAATCACCTCCACGCCGCGTACCTGTGCGAACGCACAAATCTCCCTGATTTCCTCCTGCGTGTAATAATCCACACTGTTTTCCTGCAGCTTCGGGAAACGCCTGCTCTCAATCCGCCATCCCTGATCGTCTGTCAGATGCCAGTGCAGCACATTCATCTTTGCGAGTGAAATCTCTTCGATTATCTTTTTTACTTCTTCTGCGGGGAAAAAATGGCGCGCACAATCCAGGCTGAGTCCTCTATGCGCATATTGCGGCGCATCGCAAATCTCGCCGCACGGCAGGTCGGCTTCACAGGACTGGCCTTCAGCCAGCTCATTGATAAGGGTCGTAAACGCCCAAATGATTCCCTGTTCCGAAGAGGCTTTGATTTGTATTTGATGTTCCGTAACTGTGAGTGCGTACCCTTCCTTCGGAAAGCTCCTGTCGCGAATCAGCAAAACATCCGGCATTGATTTTTCTTCCGGGGTCACCCTGCAATCCGTAAATTTCGTTCCCGAAACCGCATCCTTACCTTCCGACTGCTGCCCGCCACGCAAATGCCCAAGTCTCTCATAAAAAGCATTTGCGCACCATGGCTCAAAATCCCCAAACTGGACATTCAGTTTTTCAGGAAGCAAATATACCCCTGCTTCCTGTCTGATTATTCCGCGGACAGATGGAATCATATCAAATGTATTCATGTTATTTTCCCTTCAAACGCAAAGTATTGATAACAGGTGTCAGGCCCTATAGGAAAGCAGGCATGGGAAGTTAAACAGCAGTCTCATATCTGACCGTATAAGTTCCCGCATTCAGGTAGCAGATTCCATTTTTCACACATGCAAACATCGGATTCTCCTGATCCCCGTAAGTCTCCGGCCTCGCAAGCGGCAGTTGCAGGGTAGCACTGCACCCAAACGGAACTGTCACGGACAATGTTACGTGGGAGGAATCCGTCATCTCCCAGCTGCTTTTATATAATCCGGCTGGAGAATCATAGGATGCGGACACTTTCCGCAGGGTCCGGTTCAGGAGCGGCATAAAAGCCACCCTCCGAAGACCGGGCGCCTCATCCACAGTGTTGATGCCAGCCACATGACGGAACATCCACTCCAGGACAGAACCATACGCATAGTGGTTCATGCTGTTCATGCTGATGCCGGAGATCGTCCCGTCATCAAGTAGGCTGTTCCAGCGCTCCCAGACAGTCGTTGCGCCAAGCTTCACCTCATGGAGCCAGCCCGGATAGTCCTCGTTGAGCAGCAGCTCATAAGCCAGCTCTTCCAATCCATTCTCGGTCAGCACATTGTTTAAGAGCGGCGTACCAACAAAACCGGTTTGCAGCTTGCCATTGCTGCGTTCAAACAGCTTCTGCAGCTGCTTTCTGGTCAGCTCCACATTTTCAGACAGGTGATATTTCAGTGTCAGAATCAGCGCGGTCTGCGTTTTGATGCAGCACCTGCCGGTCGCGCTGTAGTATTCGTTCTTTACCACAGCAAACTGCTCGTCGGAAAGCGCACGATATTCGGTTTCCTCCGCTTCTTTCCCAAGCACATGCGCGGCATTGGCCACCAGTCCGGCGCTGACCGCGTAATACAGGTTTGCGATGAACTCCTCATCCGTACCGCCCATCACCTGCTCCGCGCCGCCAGCCGGATGATCCAGTGCCAGCCAGTCTCCATAATGAAACACATACCTCCAGTTATGAGGGGCCTCTCCATCGACTCTGCGAATGTAGTCCACCCAGCTTTTCATGCTCTCAAACTGGTCCTCTAAAATACTCTTATCGCCATAGAATAAATAAAGATTCCATGGAATAATGCAGGCTGCGTCGCCCCAGACGCAGGCCGTGCTTTCTACTCCGCAGGAAGGAACCACATCCGGCACTTTTCCATCCAGAGCACTCTGCTCTTTCGCCATATCATAAAGGTATTTTGCGTAAAAAGCATAGGTATCCGAAAGATAGGTAGCGGTCGCAGAAAACACCTGCGCGTCTCCGGTCCAGCCCATCCGCTCGTCACGCTGCGGACAATCGGTCGGCACATCCACAAAATTGCTCTTCTGCCCCCACTGAACATTTTGAATCAAACGGTTGACCAGCGCATGTCCGGTCTCCATCCGGCCGGTAAATTCCAGATCACTGTACAGCGCAAGACCCTTAAAATCTTCCTTTTTCAGGTTTGCCACGCCTTCCACTTTTACATAACGGTAGCCGAAAAAGGTAAAATGCGGAACAATCGTTTTTTCTGTCCCATCCGAAACGTAATAATACTCCGACTTTGCAGAGCGCAGGTTTGCGTTGTAGAAATTCCCATCGGCGTGTCCGGCGCAGGGAACCTCAAAGGAATCTGTCTGCGCCAATGCACAAGCCTTCGGAGGCGTTGCTTCTGGCTGCGCAGAATCTCTCTGTAGGATCTCTCCTGTTTGAATGTGAATCACTGTTCCGGCCGGCTCATGTACACGCAGGGCAAAAAGCCCCGTAAACTCCTGTCCCATGTCAAAGACAGTTTCACCCGCAGGTGTGTGAATCAGTTCCACCGGCCCAAATTCCTCGTGTATCGTGACCGGCAGACTCATCCTCTCCGTCAGAGCGCCCTTCGGCGCCTCACAAAACCTTGCCTGTTCCATTGGCAGCTCCGGCAGCGTATCGTCCACATATTCCCCGTCATACAAATTCGAGAAGGTAATGTTGCTGCGGCGTACCTTCCAGCTCTCATCCGTGCCGATCGTTTCTGTACTGCCATCCTCATAGGTCAGGCGCAGCTCCGCGATCAGTTTCCACTCATTGCCATAAAAGCCCTTATCCTCGAATGCCGTAAAGCCGAAGCGCGCTTTATACCAGCCATTACCGAGCCAAGTGGAGAGCATCGACTTATCAGAAGTATTCTTGACCTGCTCTGTCACATCAAAGGTCTGATACTGTATCCATTCGTTATAATCATTGCTATAGGGCGTGAGATATTCGTCTCCGATGCGCGCCCCATCAAAATAAGCCTCATACAGACCCAGGCCACAGATATATAATCGCGCCTGTCTGACAGGCTTTGCCGGACAAATCTCTTTTTCAAAAATTGGATGGCGTTCTACAACGCCGTCCAAATGCGAAGCACAGGAGATCCATCTGCCGATCCACACATCGTCTCGTTTCGCTGTCTCAAACCACTGCGTCTCGCCAGTCGCTTCTTCTTCTTTGTCAGTCCGCACCGTCACTGCCCAGTAATATCGTGTGTAAGGCTGCAATTCAAAATCCGCACGATAGCCAAGACTGTCTGCTTCTTTCGTAAATCCGGAATCAAATACCGTCTCACGCAACTGTGCATCCGCTGCCACCTGTATTCTGGCCTCAGTCTGATTTTTTCCGATTGCCTCAGCTACCTTCCAGGAAAATACCGTGCGCGTCATACGAAACCCAAGCGGGTTTGTCAGATGATTGACCTTCATGTCATAAATTTTCATATCTGGATGCTCCTACAGATAGTTCTTCAAATTCTCCAGCACAATGCGGTATCCGTTTGCAAACATATGAATTCCTTCCACCGTATAGTCCGCTTTCAACATTCCCTGCTCATCTGTAAGTCCCTCGTTTACGTCAATAAACGCATATCCCATTTTTTCCGCAAGCTTCTGTACTTCCCTGTTCGCAATGGGAAGATTTTTGTTATTGCGGTTCACAAACAAGCTCGCGGCCCATCCTGCATCTTCTTTTGCTTTTTCATTGACCGGATAGTAAGCCATCAGATAAACCTTTGTCTGCGGGAGACGCTCTTTTATCTGGCAAAGGATCTTTTCGTAATTGACAAGCAGCTTCCCCAGCTGCGCCTCGAACGAAGAACTGGCGTCTGCGAGGTCGTTTGTCCCAATATTGATAAAAATCACAGAAGGTTCTGTGCCGAACACCTGCTCGTCCATATGCAAAAGCATATCATCCGATGTAAAACCGCCGATCCCGCGGTTGTAGATGACTTTATCCATCCCAAGATCCATCATCAGTTCCTGCACTGGGAACTGTTCCATCAGCGAAGACCCGGTGAACAGAATTGCTCCCTTTTTCGCATACTGGTTCAGGACCCGATAGCGCGCCACCTTTGTATCCTGCTCGTTCTTCACCATGCCCCGGATGATTTCTCCGGCAAATTTCTCCAGACCCGCTTCTTTCATCTCTGTCAATTTCATCTCGTCCATTTTATTATGTACCCCTTTCCTTATTTCCATAAAATGAGAATTTTTATACAAATTGTCTTATTTCTGACTTTTCCTAAAGCATAACATTTGCAATTCCGATCATCACAGGCAGTGTAAGAATACAAAACAGGGTACTTAAACATACCTCTTTTACTGCTCTGGTGTATTCTTGTCCATACAGCTGAGCAAAAATAGCAACGTTCGAACCCACCGGAGCTGTTGCTGCAATCAGTACGGCCAGCCGAATCATTTGGTTGACCATAGGGAAAAGCAGCAGCAAAAGCAGTGTAATACCCGGGATTAACAACAGTCTTACTGCGGTGCATTTATAGACCAGCTTCTCTGTAAAAAGTTCTTTCAACGGTATCTGCGCCAAATAGGTGCCCAACACGATCATCGCAACCGGGCCATTCATCGTGGCAAGTGTGCCAATCGTATCCTGCAGCATCTGGGGAAGGTCAAACGGCGCACAAAACAGAACCGCACCTGCCAGAAAGCTCAGGACGATCGGATTCGTGGCAATCTTTTTTACGCGGATAACCGATCGGTCGCCGGTCATGATATATACACCATAGGTCCATTGCAGAATATTTAACAGTGCAACAAAGGAGGCCACATAAAAGACCGCTTCTTCTCCAAGCGTCATCTGCACCAGCGGGATTCCGATAAAACCTGCATTGGAAAATGCAGCCCCAAAGCGCTCTATGCTCTCTTCTTTTCGGAACATAACGCGGCTTACAAGAACGGACAGAAGCAGCGCGGCCAGCGCCAAAGCAAAGGATTCCGCCAGAGCGGTGAGCAACTCCAGGGAAAAATCCCGCATATAGGATTTCAGAATCGCCATTGGCATGATGATGTATAACAACATCCGCCCCATGTCAGCGCTTCCCTGCTTACTTACCAGTTCTTTTTTGAATAAGAAATAACCGATCAGTAAGTATATTAACATAATCCCGTTCTGTTTTAGTAGCAAAAATGTAATTTCCATCACTTTTTCCAAAAATGTTATCAGGTTATTCTTCAAACAGCTTCATTAACGCGATTGCATACACCTCATGGCCTTCTATCCCCGGATGGTTCGCACCGTTTGACAGAAGCTCCGGCCATGGGCAGCCCCTTTTTCGCGCTTCTTCCCAAATAGAATAAA
>JAJQAS010000147.1 GCA_021203685.1 Clostridiales bacterium
GCGCCGGTGATCTCGCTGACCTTGTTGGTGATGTTCATCACCGTGTCCACGTCAAACAGGGAGTCCACGTCCTGGCAGACCACCGCCAGCCGCTCCAGGCCCATGCCGGTATCGATGTTCTTCTGTTTCAGCTCGGTATAGTGGTTGTGGCCGTCGTTGTCAAACTGGGAAAAGACGTTGTTCCAGACTTCCATATACCGGTCGCAGTCGCAGCCCACGGTGCAGCCGGGCTTGCCGCAGCCGTACTTGGGGCCGCGGTCATAATAAATCTCGGAACAGGGGCCGCAGGGGCCGGAGCCGTGCTCCCAGAAGTTGTCCTCCTTGCCGAACCGGAAGATGCGCTCGGCGGGGATGCCGATGTCCTTGTTCCAAATCTCGAACGCCTCATCGTCCTCCAGGTAGACGGAGGGATAGAGCCGGTCCGGGTCGATTCCCACCCACTCCGGGCTGGTCAGGAACTCCCAGGACCAGGAAATTGCCTCCTTCTTGAAGTAGTCGCCAAAGGAGAAGTTTCCCAACATTTCAAAGTAAGTGCCGTGGCGGGCGGTCTTGCCGATGTTGTCGATGTCGCCGGTGCGGATGCACTTCTGGCAGGTGGTGACGCGGGTGCGGGGCGGCGTCTGGTTCCCGGTGAACCAGGGCTTCATGGGGGCCATGCCGGAGTTGATGAGCAGCAGGGATGCGTCGTTCTGGGGAATCAGGGAAAAGCTGGGCAGCCGAAGATGGCCCTTCGTCTCAAAGAAGGACAAAAACATCTCCCGCAGCTCGTTTACACCAAAGGGTTTCATAGAAATACCTCCATATTTTCTCAGGTCAGGGCACACAGCCGAAAAAACCGCCCCTGATCGCTCAGGGGCGGAATGAATCCACGGTACCACCCTGATGACCCGGCCCGGAGCCGAATCGCTCAGTTCATCCGCTAACGGGGATGGGGCGTCCCAGTCCTCCCGGGCGGCTCAAAAGTGGCTGCCGAACGGTACTGCCACGGAGCTTTCACCTCTTCCCCGCTCTCTTTGGGCGCTTCCGCACGGCTCTTTTTCTCATAGCCGATTTTACGGTACTATTTTATCACGGGAATCCCGATTGTCAAGAGCGGTTCACCGCTTTTTGTCGGAGTGTTCCATGATTTTCTCATAGACCCGCTGGCAGTTCTGCTTGTCGTGGAAGGCGAAGGTCTGTTGGATGCGTTCCTCATACTGGGGCTTGAGCTTGCAGTCCCGCTCCATGTACTCAACGATCCGGTCGATGGTACCCTCCAGGGTGTACTCCACCTCGCCAAACCCGTCCTGCGGGTAGTCAAAATAGCCCTCCACGTAGGAGTGGCCGCCGCTGAAGAAATCTTCCACGTCGAACTGGGCGTAGATCACCGGTTTATGCAGCAGGGCGAAGTCGAACACGGCGGAGGAATAGTCTGTCACAATCAGGCTGGACTGGGCATAAATATCCCGGTAGCGCTTGCTCCCCTCGAAGAAAATGACCCGTGGGTCCCGGTGGAACCGGTCCAGAACGGAAAGCGTGTTGGGGTGGGGCTTTAAGCAGAGGGTGTAGCCCAGTTCCTCCGCTCTGTCCAGCAGTTTTGGGCTGTTGAGCAGGCCGTTGTAGAACTGGTAGTAATCGCTGCTTTCAAAGTCGTCCACTGCCAGCCACACCGAGGTCACCGGGTCCATGCCTTTGGTCAGGGTCTTGCGCCAGGTGGGCATAATGGTGATATACTTCTTTTCGTCGTGGTAGAGGGCGTCAAACCGGGGCATTCCGGTCAGCCAGACCTTGTCGGCTGGCTGGTAGTAGTTGTAGTCAAAAATCGACTGGTATTCCGGCCGGGTGTTGACCACAAACCCCTCCATTTTCCGGTTGTAGCGGTTCAACCAGCCGGAAATGTCGTCCTTGGTAACGCCGTGCTGGAGAAACACGAACTTATAGTCGTGGCACAGGTCCTGATAGAGCAGCGTCTCCTGCCCAAAGGGGCGCAGCACCGGGTCGTTGGCCTGGGAGGAGATCACCCAGTCCGCGATCAGGTGGTTGTATTTGTGTTCCTCCGAGAGGGTGGAGAGGACCGGGCCGAACCTGCGGATGCGGCTGTAATCCTCACAGTCCTTTTCAATGACAAAGTAGACCTTTCTGCTCCACTTTTTCTGCTCTTTTTGCATATACCTGAAAAAGACTTCGCCGTTGTCGTCTCCCCGGTTGATGCGGTCGGAGACCAGCCAGACCTCCCGGCGGCGAGGGCTCATCTTGTGACGGATGGCCTTTTCCCGCAGGCTGGCCACTGCGTCCACGTTCACGTTTGCCAGGCGGTGGTAAGGGGGCAGGTGGCCGATGACATCCCGCACCTCGGCCATGAACCGTTTTTCGTATACCATGCGCTGCTGCATTCCATTGCAGCGGCGGAGCATCAGCGCGCTGTGTTCCCGCGTCAGGACCACGCCGTCCTTGTAATAATAGGGATCGTCCCAAAAACTGTTCATCGGACACCCTTTTTTCATGGACAGATACCGGCAACGGATCAGATGGCCGTCGATGGCGTAAAAGAGGACGATATTTTTGTCCATCATCTCCCCGGTGAGGGGGACCTCGCCATAGAAGGTGACGTACTGGAACAGTGTTCCCAGGAAATTCTGGTTGTCCAGAACCCGGAGTGGGTTTGTACAGGGCAGCCACTGGCTGCCGGCCTGGAGCCAGACAGACACCCGCTCCGGGGCCACGTCAGGCGGCAGCGGCACATACCCTTCGATGGAGAAATGCCCGTCCTGCAGCTCCATAAAGTCCACATTGACCGGGTTCATCCCCAGCGACCCGACCAGGGTGCCATTTGTGCGCAGGGCGGCATCGTGCCAGCGGTAGTCCACCGACGGCGCGTGACCGTACTTGAGCGTAAAGATTTGAATCAGCTCGAAGGGCGTCAGCAGCTTCTGGGCGGCCAGAATGTCCTGGTCGTCCAGTTGCGTCAGCGCGGCGCGGAGGCGGTCTTTGTAATCCGTCTCCTGCCCGGAAAGCTCCGGGGGCAACTCTTTTTGCCGGAACCGCCACATCAACTCCGTGACCAGATACTGGGGAACAAAGCACGGTGTCCACCCCAGCGTTTCCCTGCAATAGTTTAAGATTCCATTGGGCAGATTGTCGAAGTACCCGCCATACCAGGCCGGGTCCTTGGCGTACTCCCAGGCTTTTGGTTCCTTCTCCTTGTTGGAACAGTCGTAAATGCTGCGGCCCTGGTTGTTTATGCCGATGGTGCATTTTTCCAAAAGCAGTTTGAGCAGAAACAGGGTGTCGCCCCCTTCTGACTCCTCCGCTTCAAAGCGGTACTTTTGGGCAACCTCCCGCTTGAGGAAGGAGGCCGCCAGGGTACACTGGGCAAAGCCGGGCTTTTCCTCCAGGTTGACTACCTGTGGGATATTACACCAGTCGTTGCGCCAGTACTCTTTGATCTGTGCCCCGCTGAATACGGTGGGCAGCACAAACACGTCGGCAGACTGATAATGCTGCTCTGCGAAACTGTACATTGCCCCGCAGGCGTCGGCGGAAAACCGGTGGCAGGCGCTGAGAAAAACCAGATATTTTCCAGTCGCCCGGGCCATGCCCAGATTTTTCGCCTGGGCCGCCGTGCGGCCGGAGACATCCAAAAGCTGAATGTTCTCCGGGTATTTGTCTCTGTATTGCGCGCACAGCTCACTTACTGCCTCTTCTGTGTGGAAATCACAGAGGATCAGCTGAATATGCTCCTGAAAGGCCCAATCCTGACTGAGTAAGCTTTCAATGGAAGCCCGCAGCGTAAAGGTTTCGCCATCCGCAGTCAGCACCACAGAGAGCTGGTACCGCCCGTCGCCCTGGTACTCTTCCCGGCTCTGGGTCCACCGCTCCCCCGCCATTCGCTCTGCCCGCTCTGCGGTGGTGAACTGAATGAGCAGTTTCCCGGTGTTCAGCTGGAGATAAGGCTGGGCGCACAGCTCCGCGCCATTTATTGTTTTGTGCGCCACAGGCTGTGTATGGCGGCAAAGCTGGCGCATCAACATGGAGGACTGGCCGGGATGCTGCTGAGGCGCCTGCCCCAACAGGCTGTCGCCATAAAGCTGCCAGCCCACCGGGGAACCGTCTGCCCCTTCTGCCGCCAAAAAAATCTCCACAGATTTATCTTTTTCGGACCGGATCCAATCCCCCATCCGCGCCACTTCGGCAGAGAGGCGGCCCTCCGGGCTGATACAGACGGGGAACACGAGGCAGCTTGCGCCGCGCTTAGCCAGCAAAGCCGTATGGCCCTCCAGCCAGGGACCGCTGCCCTCCGGCGGCTGGAACGACAAGACGTCTCCCTGGGCCGCCAGTTCAGTCACAGTCAATGGCGGCCACTGGCCGCAGTCCGCCTCCAGCATCCTATCATGCAAAGATTGAGATAATCCGACTTTTGTTTTGTTCTCTTCCATATATCAATCTTCCATTCGGGTAATCATGGTTATAGCGCAACAGGAAGGATGTTCTGCCGCTCTTCGCAGCAGAACATCATGGTCCTGCGGCAATGACCGCACAGGGATTCTTGCATGTTTCAGCACTGTGCGCCGTTGCCCTGTTTTTTATATTGTAGCAGAGGCGGACCTATCCGTCAAGTTTTTGTAAGATTTCCAGTTGTTATCCCAGCATATTCTCCAGCCTGCCATGCTTTTCGTAGGTGGTCAGCCGGACAGGCCGGTTCTCCTCGTCCACGAAAAGGACACGAGGCCGGTGGTGGGCAGCTTCCTCCGGCGTCATGGCAGCGTAGGCCATGAGGATGATCTTGTCGCCGGGGCTGACGCACCGGGCCGCTGCGCCGTTGAGGCAGATCATGCCGCTGCCCCGCTCCCCGGCGATGGTGTAGGTCTCAAACCGGCTGCCGTTGTTGATGTCCACGATCTG
Source organism: Clostridiales bacterium (assembly GCA_021203685.1). Lineage (GTDB taxonomy): Bacteria > Bacillota > Clostridia > Oscillospirales > Oscillospiraceae > Onthomonas. The sequence continues at coordinate 4,882 of JAJQAS010000147.1, forward strand.
GACCTTCTCGTACTCCAGGATACCCACCTGGTCCAGCAGGTCCTCGTCCACGGTGATGGAGCCGACGTAATCCAGCTCCGCCTGACGCACCGTGGCCCGGTGAATTTTTCCCTTGAGCAATGTGATCTCCATGCCCGATTCGCCTCGCTTTACAGTCTGACGCTGAAGTTGTCAATGAGCCGGGTCTTGCCGATGTAGACCGCCATCGCCACCAGCACGTCCTGATAGATGTCATCGGTAGGCTCCATGGTCACGCCGTCCACCGCCTGGACGTAGTCGATTTTAGCCAGCGGCTCCTGCATAATGAGGTTGGTCATGGCGTTGACCACACAGCGGGCGTCCCGCTCCCCGTCCAGCACCATCCGCTTGCCCAGCCCAATGGCACGGGACAGGCACAGGGCGGCCTTCCGCTCCTCGGCGTTCAGGTAGGTGTTGCGGCTGGACTTGGCCAGACCATCCAGCTCCCGGACGATGGGGCAGCCCACGATCTCAATACCGTAGGACATATCCCGCACCATCTTGCGGATAACGGCCAGCTGCTGAGCGTCCTTTTCTCCGAAAAAGGCCCGGTCCGGCTGGACGATGTTAAACAGCTTGGCCACCACGGTGCAGACCCCCC
>JAJQAS010000156.1 GCA_021203685.1 Clostridiales bacterium
TCATCCTGGACACCGTCACCGGCTACCGGGTGGACAAGTACGCCATCCATGTGGAGAACGAGAGCGGCGACATCGGCGTCTACCGGCTCTACGGCACCCAGGCCGTGTGGGTCTCGGTGGAGATCCTCTGGGAGGGCGAGGACTACTATCTCATCGATGAGCCAACCGAATACGACGAGGAGGGCAACGCCGTGGCCACCACCCAGCTGGAGGACGCCAAGGGCCTCCGGGACGGGGCGGAGATCATTGTCAAGGGCCGGAACCTCTACGATGGCAAAGTCATCGAATAAAAAATGAGCAATTAGCAATGTGCAATGTGCAATTCGCCCGGGAAATCCCCCGTGTTTCTTGCTTTGCGGCGGGGAAAAGCGAATTGTTTTCCACAGAGTTTCCATCTTGCGTGCAAAAAAAGCGCATCGCACTTGTATCAGCACCGCCGAAACAAAGAGAAACGGAGGCAAGCACTATGTCCGTAAAAACGTGTGTAGAAGCCGTCCAGGCCCGCATCCGCGCCGCGGCTCTGGCCGCAGGCCGGGACCCGGCGGAAATTACGCTGGTGGCGGCCACCAAGGTCCAGACCAGCGACACCATCCGGGAGGCCATCGGGGCCGGGATCACCTGCTGCGGCGAAAACCGGGTGCAGGAATTCAACGCCCACTGGAAGGACGGGGCCTATGAGGGGGCGGAGGTCCACTTCATCGGCCACTTGCAGAAAAACAAGGTGAAATATCTGGTGGGCAAGGTCTCCCTCATCGAGTCCATCGACAGCGAAGGGCTGATGACCGCCGTCAGCGACCGGGCGGTGAAGACCGGCGTGGTGCAGGATATCCTCATCGAGGTGAACATCGGCGGCGAGGCCAGCAAGTCCGGCGCGGCCCCGGCGGAGGTGGAAAATTTACTCCGCCTGGCGGCGGAATTGCCCGGCGTCCGGGCCAGAGGGCTGATGTCCATTCCCCCCGTGGCGGAGCAGCCCGGAGAAAATCAGCAGTATTTCCGGGAAATGTATCAGCTTTTTGTTGACATGAGGGAGAAAATGGCCGATAATGGAGAGTGTATGGACATCCTTTCGATGGGCATGAGCGGCGACTTTGAGGACGCCATCGCTCAGGGCGCCACCCAGGTGCGGGTCGGCACCGCCCTGTTCGGGCAGCGGCCCCCCATGCGGGCCAACGGATAAGGGATGTCTCACCCTGCCACACCATTTCCCCCCAGCCTGCCGTTGGGGTCAAACCGCAAGGAGGAACCTGTCATATGGGTATTATGGATGAACTGAAACGTCTGGCCCGCCCCTACGAGGACGAGGACGAATACGAGGAAGAAACCGAAACCAACACCACTCCCATCTCCCAGGAGCGCAGCCGCAGCAAGCCCTCTGACGCGGAGTACTCTTCCGTCAGCGCCGGCCAGCCCGCCCGGGCCGCCGCCTCCGGCGAGGACCGGGGCAGAAAGGTGGTCAACATCCACACCACCACCCAGCTGCAGGTGATTTTGGTGCGGCCCAAGGTGTTTGACGACGCCTCCGAGATCGCCGACCACCTGCGGGACAAGCGCACGGTGGTGATGAACCTGGAGGACGCCGATGAGAAAACTGCCCGCCGCCTGGTGGACTTCCTCTCCGGTGTGGCTTACGCCCAGGAGGGGAAAATCAAAAAGGTGGCCATCGCCACCTATATCATCACGCCCTACAACGTGGACATCATTGGCGACAAAGATATCCTCGATGAGCTGGAGAGCAGCGGCGCCTACTCCTTCCAGTGAGCGCCCGGAGTGCAGATAAACAAGGGGAGGGAACCTGAACTATGATGACACCCAACGACGTGGCGCAGCATCGCTTTGCCACCGCCCGCTTCAACGGCTACAGCACCGCCGATGTGGACGAATTTTTGGACCAGCTGACGGCGGATTACACCGCCCTGTATAAGGAAAACGCCGTCCTCAAGAGCAAAATGAAGGTCCTGGTGGACAAGATCGGCGAATACCGGGCCACAGAGGACGATATGCGCCAGACCCTGCTGACCGCCCGGCGGAACGCCGAGGGCATCATCGCCCAGGCCCAGGAGGAGCGTCAGGCAATGCTGCGGGACGCGGAGAACGAAGTCGCCGGACGCCGCCAGGAGCTGCGCCAGGAGATCTGCAACTCCGAAGCCCAGCTGGCCGCCGCCCGGCAGTCTACGGTGGACTTCGTCAGCGGAATGCGGGCGCTGGTGGCCCAGCAGCAGGACTTCCTGGCAAAGGAAGCGGCGTTCCTGGACCGGCTGGATGAGATCAAAGCCGCCGAAGCGCCGGAGGAGACCGCTCCCCCGGCGGAGGAGACCGACGAAGCGGAGGACACCTTGAAAAGCCTGCTCTCCGACGAGGCGCTGGCCAGCGAAATGGCCGCCGCCGAAGCGGCGGCGGAGCAGTCGCCGGAGACCGCCTACGCCCAGGAGGTTCCCAACCTGGACGGCATAGACGAAGAACCCACCCGTGTCATGGACCTGAGCAGCATGAGCGCAGACCAGGACTATCAGGTATAACACAAAAAAAGACCCCACAGACCCACACGACCCCGAACGCCGCAGAAGCGGCGTTCGGTTCAGATTGTCTAACACAGGCACTTATGCAAGAGGAGATAGAAGTCAATGCCCGATTATAACAAAACCATCCATCTGCCCAAGACCTCCTTCCCCATGCGGGCGGCCCTGGCCAAGCGGGAGCCGGCCATGCTGGAGGAGATGTACCGCAAGGACGTGTACAACAAGCTGATGAAGAAAAACGAGGGAAAGCCCCTCTACGTCCTCCACGACGGCCCTCCCTACGCCAACGGCGAAATTCACATCGGCCACGCCCTGAACAAGATCTTGAAGGACTTCATCGTCCGCTATAAGAACATGGCCGGGTTCCAGGCCCCCTATATCCCCGGCTGGGACACCCACGGTATGCCCATCGAGACCGCCATCCAGAAGCAGGGCGTCAAGCGCAGCGAGATGCCCGTGCCGGAGTTCCGGGACAAGTGCCGGGCCTTCACCCTGGAGCAGGTGGACAAGCAGCGGGAAGGCTTCAAGCGGCTGGGTGTCATCGGCGACTGGGACCACCCCTATCTCACTCTGACCCCGGACTTCGAGGCCAAGCAGGTGAAGGTGTTCGGCGCGATGGCCGAGAAGGGCCTCATCTACCAGGGCCTCAAGCCCACCTACTGGTGCCCCACCTGCGAGACCGCCCTGGCCGAGGCCGAGGTGGAATACGCCGAGGACCCCGTCACCACCATCTACGTCAAGTTCCAGGTCCATGACGACAAGGGCAAGCTGGCCCAGTACGGCGACCTGAGCAAGATGTATTTCGTCATCTGGACCACCACCACCTGGACGCTCCCCGGCAACATGGCCATCTGCCTGAACGCCCAGCTGAAATACTCCCTGATGAAGGTGGCCTCCGGCGACATCCTCATCATCGCCACCGACCTGGTGGACAACGTGATGAGCGAGTGCGGCATCGCCGAATACGAGACCGTGGCCACCCTCTTTGGCGACGAGTTTGAATATATGACCGCCTACCACCCCTTCATGAACTGGGACTCCCTGCTCATCCTGGGCGACCACGTCACCCTGGACGCCGGTTCCGGCTGCGTCCACACCGCGCCTTCCTTCGGCCTGGACGACTTCTATGTCTGCCAGCGGTACCCGGAGATCCCCACCGACATCACCATGGAGGTCTCCGTGGACGCCAAGGGCTACCTGAACGAGTTCGCCGGTCCCTACAAGGGCATCCACGTCCAGAAGGCCCACCCCATCATCTACAAAGACCTGGTGGAGAGCGGCGCGCTGCTGTCCAGCAAGGACATCACCCACAGCTATCCCCATTGCTGGCGCTGCAAGCAGCCCGTCATCTTCCGGGCCACCCAGCAGTGGTTCGCCAGCGTGGACGCCATCAAGGACGAGGCCGTCAAAGCCTGCGACGACATCTACTGGAAGCCCGAGTGGGGCCAGGAGCGGATGATCTCCATGATCCGGGAGCGTTCCGACTGGTGCATCTCCCGCCAGCGCACCTGGGGCGTGCCCATCCCCATGTTCTTCTGCCAGGACTGCGGCAAGCCCTACTGCACCCTGGACTCCATCGACAAGGTGGCCGGTATCTTCGCCAAAGACGGCTCCAACGCCTGGTGGGCGCTGGACGTGGCCGAGCTGATGCCCGAGGGCGCCAAGTGTGACTGCGGCTGTACCAGCTTCCGCAAGGAGAAGGACATTCTGGACGTGTGGTTCGACTCCGGCTCCACCTGGTCCGCCGTCAGCGACACCCGGCCCGAGTTGTGCTACCCCGCCGACCTGTACCTGGAGGGCGGCGACCAGTATCGCGGCTGGTTCCAGTCCTCCATGCTGACCTCCATCGCCGTCAACGGCGTGGCCCCCTACAAGGAGATCATCACCCACGGCTGGACCGTGGACGGCCACGGCCGGGTCATGCACAAGAGCCTGGGCAACGCCATCAGCCCCCAGGACACCATCAAGCAGTACGGCGCGGACATCTTCCGCCTGTGGGTGTCCTCCGCCGACTACACCCAGGATATGCGCCTGTCCAAGGAGATCTTGAAGCAGCTGGCCGACGCCTACCTGAAGCTCCGCAACACCTGCCGCTATATGCTGGGCAACCTGAACGGTTTCGACCCCAACGGCGATATGGTGGCCGTGGAGGACATGCTGGAGCTGGACCGCTGGGCCGTGGCTGCCCTGAACACCCTGGTGGGCAAGGTCCGGGACGCCTACGACAGCTACGACTTCCACACCGTCTACCGGCTGGTGTATAACTTCTGCGTGGTGGAGATGTCCAACTTCTATCTGGACATCATCAAAGACCGCCTCTACTGCGAGGCGGAGGATTCCAAAGAACGCCGCAGCGCCCAGTCCGCCATGTACCTGATTTTGAACGCGCTGGTGCGCATCCTGACCCCCATCCTGGCCTTCACCTCCGAGGAGGTCTGGCAGGCCATGCCCCACCGGGACGGGGACGACACCGAGGCGGCGCTGTTCAACGACATGCCCGCCGCTGACCCCGCCTGGGCGCTGACCGAGGAGCAGGAGACCCGCTGGGCCAATCTGCTGGCCTTCAAGGCCGAGGTCAACCAGGCTCTGGAGCAGGCCCGCACCGCCAAGGTGTGCAAAAAGTCCACCGACGCCAAGCTGACCCTGGTGCTGGACGAGGAGGGCTGGGCCGCCTACGAGACCATCCAGGACATGAACCTGGCCGACCTGTTCATCGTTTCCGAGGTGGCTGTGGAGAAGGGCGATGAGCGCAACATCCAGGTGGAAGTCCACACCGCCCCCAAGTGCCCCCGCTGCTGGCTGCACAACGCCGCCATCACCGAGGAGGGCGGGCTTTGCCCCCGGTGCGCCAACGCCGTCAAGGGGCTGGAGCTGTAATCCTACTTTTATCCTAACTTTGAGGACAAACCCCTCCGCCACCGCCTAAAGGCGGCGGCCCTCCTCCCCTTTCAGGGGAG
>JAJQAS010000244.1 GCA_021203685.1 Clostridiales bacterium
GTAGCTTCAATGTCTACGACGACATCAAGAAAAAGCTCGTGGAGCAGGGCGTTCCCACCGAAGAAATCGCTTTTATCCATGATGCCGATTCCGAGGCCAAAAAGAAAGCACTGTTTTCCAAAGTGCGCACCGGCCAGGTGCGGGTACTGCTAGGTTCCACGCAGAAGATGGGGGCGGGAACTAACGTCCAGGACCGCCTTGTGGCGGTTCACCACCTGGATGTGGGCTGGCGACCTGCGGACATGACACAGCGCAACGGGCGCATCATCCGCCAGGGCAACCGGAACAAGCAGGTGCAGGTTTTCAATTACGTCACGGAAGGGACCTTCGATGCTTACCTCTGGCAGACGCTGGAGAACAAGCAGAAGTTCATCTCGCAAATTATGACCAGTAAATCTCCGGTTCGCTCCTGTGACGATGTAGACGAACAGGTGCTGTCCTATGCCGAGGTCAAGGCCCTTTGCGCCGGAGACGAGCGCATCAAGGAAAAGATGGACCTGGACATTGACGTGGCCCGGTTGAAGGTAGTGCGGGCGGATTTCCTGAGCAATCAATATCGGTTGGAGGACCGGCTGTTGAAACATTTCCCGGCGCAAATTGAGAAGCAGCAGGGGTATATTCAGGGCTTTGAGGCTGACATTCAGACTGCGGCGGCGCACCCGCTACCCAAGGAGGGCTTTGTGGGGATGGAGGTCAACGGACGGAGGTTTTCCGAAAAACAGCTTGCAGGTGAAGCCATTCTTGCCGCCTTCCGGGACTGCAAGGGAGCCGAACCGGTACCATTGGGCAGTTATCGCGGATTCCAGATGGAACTGTCCTATGATTCCTTCCGGCAGGAGGTGGACCTGACGCTGAAAGGCGTTATGAGCCATCGGTTGGCCCTCGGCACCGACGCCAGAGGCAACCTGACCCGCATCGACAACGCGCTGGCCGGGATTCCTGGGAAGTTGGAGGCGGCAAAAGAACAGCTTACAAACCTGGAAAACCAGCGGGAGGCGGCCAAGGCGGAGGTAGGCAAGCCCTTTCCCCAGGAGGCCGAGCTGCGGGAGAAGTCCGCACGACTGGCGGAACTGGACGCCGCTCTGAACTTGGCGGAGAATCCTACGCCCCAGGAGGAACGGGGGAGCAGTGAGGAACGCCCTTCCGTTTTGGCGGATTTGAAGCAAAAATCCAGCCAGGTGCCGCCGCCGAAGAAGGGCGAGAAACAGCGGGATGAGGAAGTGCTGTGATGGGCCAGGACAAAGAGAACCGGGACGTTGTGCTGCACTTCCGCGTCAGTCCCTCCGAGGAGGCCCGCATCCGGGCGAAAATGGAGGAGGTAGGCGTCACCAGCATGAGCGCTTACCTCCGCAAAATGGCGCTGGATGGGTACTGTGTTCAGCTAGATTTTGACTATCCCCGGCAAATCAGCGCCCTTCTTCGGCGCTGTAGCTCGAATCTGAATCAGTACGCCCGCCGCGCCAATGCCACCGGCAGCATTTACGCCGAGGACATTCAGGACTTACAGGAGCGCATGAACGAGATTTGGCTGAACCAGAAGGAATCACTGGAACTGCTGGCCGCTATCCGATGAAGTGCAGATCGCACAAAAAGAGCTGCGGCGACATCCTTGCGGATCGCCACAGCTCTGGTAAAATGAAATCGGCATGAAAGAGCATACACCGTTTGACCAGAAAAAAACAAGGAGGAAAACAAAATGATTATGGAATTGCTCTACAACGGACGTATCTACCCGGCAGAGGACATCACATCGCAGGATGAGCGGTATTTGAAAGCGGAGGAGCGGGTAAATCGGACGTTTGATGATCTCCACGCCCGGCTGAATGATACAGATAAAAAACAGTTGGAGCAGATTCGTGAAGCGATGTACGAGAGCCAGTTTTACGCGGAGGAGGAACGCTTCCGCTATGGCCTGACGCTGGGGGTGATGCTGATGCAGGAAATTTACGGGGTGTACGGTGCAAAATACTTTAAGCCAAATTCGTGAAGGAGGCGGGACTATGGTTGTAACCTTATTGAAACTGCCGTTGAAGCTGGTCGCTCTGCCAGTGGCGCTGGCTGTCACCATCGCAAAGTGGGCGGGTGTGTTTCTGACCAGCTTTGCAGGCGCGATTTTCTATCTCCTGTCCGGTCTGTGCTTCGTGATTGCCGTTCTGGGCTATCTGATGGGGATTTGTACTGGTGGAGAAGCGGTGGAAGTGCTTGTGATGGGGTTTGTGGCGTTCGTCCTGCCCTTCGCTGCCGGTTGGGTGATCGGGGTGGTTGACGCGCTGGATGAGGCCCTTTGGGACTTTATCAAGTCATGATAATCCATTCGCCAAGCAGAAAAATCAGTAAATCATCGTTTTTCATGGCCCCGGACGGACAGCTCCCCGTCTGGGGCTGCCTCTATTTGAAAATCGCTGAAAGTGCCGATTCATGAATCGGGAAAGAGGCCCCCAAATATGGCACTCTTGCGAAAGCAATCTGAATACAGACGGAGGTGAGACCCATCGCAGCGACCAGACTGATTCCCCTGCACGTCAACAAGGGAAAAGACACTGAATGACCGGACGGACTATGCCAAGAACCCGGAAAAGACAGAGAAGGGGGATTTGGTCACGGCCTATGAGTGTGACCCTTTTACCGTAGACGAGGAATTTATGCTGTCCAAGCGTCAGTATGAACACAGTACTGGGCGGCGGCAAAAGCACGATGTCATCGCCTATCAGATACGACAGTCCTTCAAGCCGGGTGAGGTCACAGCGGAGGAGGCCAACCAAATCGGCTACGAGTTGGCGATGCGGTTCACCAAGGGGAAACACGCCTTTATCGTGGCCACCCACACAGACAGGCCCCATATCCACAACCATATCATATTCAATTCCACTACGCTGGACGGGAGCCGCAAGTTCAAGAACTTTTTTCTGTCCTCTCTGGCCATTCAGAAAATCAGCGATAGGCTCTGTGTACAGCACGGCCTCTCCATCATTGAGCCGAAACCTTATAGTGAACGGGAAAAACGAACGGACTACCCGAAGACCCCATCTTTCCGGGACGGTATCTGTGAAGCCATCGACGCCATCCTCCAGCAGAAGCCGGAGGATTTTGAAGCGTTTCTGCGGATGCTGGAGGAGTACGGCTATGAGGTCAAACAGGGCAAGAACATTGCCCTGAAAGGCAAAGGCCAGCAGCGATTCATCCGTCTGCGGTCTTTGGGTGAAGGCTACTCAGAGGAAGAAATCCGTACCGTCTTAGCCGGAGCCAGAGAGCATCAGCCCAAGCAACGGAGAAAGGAAAAGCAGTTCTCCGCAGCGCCGCCGAAGCTCCAGCTCTTGATCGACATTGAGGCAAAGCGGGCGCAAGGCAAGGGCGGCTATGTCCGCTGGGCAAAGAATTTCAATTTGCAGCAAATGGCCGAAGCAGTCTGCTTCGTTAAGGAGCATGACATCGGCACCTTCGATGAATTAGTGGAAAAGACAGACGCCGCCACCGCCAGATTCAACAAGCTTTCTGATTCCATCAAATCGGCGGAGCAGCGTTTGGCGGAAATCGCCGCCCTGAAGAAACACATTATCAACTATTCCCGGACGAAGGAGACCTATGCCGCCTACAGGAAGTCCGGATACAGCAAAAAGTTTCTGGAGGAACACCGGGAGGAGATCACCCTCCACAAAGCGGCAAAGGCGGCGTTCAACCAGCTTGACGGCACTGGTACGCAGGGGAAAGCCAAAATTCCCACCATTAAGCAGCTCAACCAAGAATACGCCCAAGTGCTGAGTGGAAAGAAAGCGGCCTATGCGGAGTACCATGGAGCCAGGAAGCAGATGCAGGAACTACTCATCGCCCGGAAAAATGTTGAGGTGATTTTGGGCGTGGAGCAGAAACAGGAGGAACAGCGCAGGCAACAGGAACAGCAGCATAATACTGACAGATGATATTGCCCCGGTGCGGCACCACAGCGTCTGTGGTTGCCGTACCGAGGTTTTCTTTTTTCGCCTCTGTTCTGTAAGCGTTCCGCAGGAATGCGCAGTCCATCACCCACGGGGATGTTCAAAAGGGGTTTGGGGATTTCCCCAACGAGTGGGTATTTGGGCCAAAAGTAGCACAAATACATTGCTCGCCTCGTTAGTGGCGTTACCATATGCGCTGGATCGCATTATCAAACTGCGTTTTTCCTGTACTGGGTCGGAGTCACTCCTGTATACTTCCGAAAAACAAAAGAGAAGTGGCTGGGTGAGGAAAAATGCAGTTCATCACTGATTTCCTGTATTTTGATATGCGGGTTTTTTAATACCGTTTTTGCATAGGAGATGCGCCGCTCTGTCAGATATTCCGAAACAGTTATACCAGTTTCCTTTTTGAATCGCAAGGAAATATAATACTTTGTGTATCCGAGCTTATCTGCCAGCTCATCCAGATCCAGTTTTTCCTTATAATTTGTATCCAGATAGTTCATACATTCTCGGACAACGGGATTGTGTATCTGCATAAGCGAAAGTTCATGAACCTGATTTGTGATATCAAGATACATTACTTCAATGATTTGAATCACATCCGGGACGGTGGAGGCCGCTTCTATGGATTGGATATAATAATCACTACAAGTGTAGGCAGTCTCTTCGCTAATCCCAGATTGTATGGCAGTCCGAATAAAAAGAGTAATTAAAGCAATCGCTTCATCTTTCTTTTGACGGAGAGGGTTGTCAGGACACATAGTACCAATCTGAAAAGAGGAAAACTGAGCAGCAAAATTCGAGATAGGCGTTCCATCTTTGATGCTTTGCAGCATGAGCAATTCGTAGTGATAGGATGTATGGCCGGAAGACGTAAATGATTGCTTATCTTCATCTTCACGCAGTACGCTTGAATTATCCTGGAGCTTAATATCGTGAATGGATATAGGAGCATCATTCAACGTATAGGAAAACTGGCTGACATACCGGATAAAAACAGACGTATTGATTACCGGTATTTGCTCGATAAGATTGAACAATTCTATTTTTGACTTTATGGACATATTTTGTGTGTCCATTTTTTCGTGTAAATATATGTCTGATGTATACGAACTGAACACAGGACCAAGCAAATGAATACTGATTAACTGACGGTTCTCTGCAACAACCGGGATTGCCGCCCACAAAAGAGACAAATCATCGTACAGAAGAATCGGAGACGCAGATTCCTGAACGTGCTGCCGCAAATAGAAATCACAGTCGCTTAACGTGAAAATATTTTTCAAAGGAGTTGGGTTGGGATGATTGCTATAGACCCATTCGTAAGAAGCGGACAGATGCCACGAATAGATTTTTTCGGTTTTTAATAATAGCTCCTCCATATAATTTAAATGAATATTGTTATTCATATTTGATCAACCTCTATCTCTTTGTTTTCTGCGGGTTCCTTCCCGACAGCATTCTGATTCCTGTATATAGA
>JAJQAS010000270.1 GCA_021203685.1 Clostridiales bacterium
GGTGGAGGTGGAGACCGGCCTTTCCACCAGCAGTCAGGTGGAGATCACCAGCGGCCTCAGCGAGGGCGACACGGTCTATTACAACGTGACCGAAGCCGACGCCACCTCGGACGACGCCACCTCTATGGCGGATATGTTCAGCTCCATGACCGGCGGCAACATGCCCAGCGGCGGCAATGAGGGCGGCGACTTCACCGGCGGCGGCGACCGTGGCGGTGGTGATATGCCCAGCGGCGACTTTGGCGGCGGCCAGTGAGGGGTGAGTGCGCCATGATCGTGTTAGAAGACGTGACCAAGCGGTACATGGTGGGCGACTCCGAGGTCCGCGCCCTGGACCACGCCAACCTCCACATTCGTCAGGGGGAGTTCGTCAGCATCGTTGGCCCCTCCGGCAGCGGCAAGTCTACCATGATGAACATCATCGGCTGCCTGGACGTGGCGGACGCGGGGCGCTACCTGCTGGACGGCCAGCCCATCGAGCAGTATTCGGAAAACCAGCTGGCAAAAATCCGCAACCAGAAAATCGGCTTCGTGTTCCAGAACTTCAACCTCATCGGCAACCTGACGGCCCGGGAAAACGTGGAGCTGCCACTCATCTACCAGCGGATGCCCAAAAAGAAGCGGGCGGAGCTGGTGGAGCGGGCGCTGGACATGGTGCAGCTGGGCCAGCGGGCCAACCACAAGCCCAATGAGCTCTCCGGCGGCCAGCAGCAGCGGGTGGCCATCGCGCGGGCCATCGCCGCCCGGCCCGCCCTGTTCCTGGCGGACGAGCCCACCGGCAACCTGGACTCCAAAACCGGCCAGGAAATCATGGAGCTGTTCCACGAGCTGCACCGGCAGGGCAGCACCATCGTCCTCATCACCCACAGCGAGACCATCGCCCGGCAGGCCTCCCGCAGCGTCCACATTCTGGACGGCCATGTGACGGAGGTGACGCTATGATTTTACAGTCCTTCAAAATGGCGTGGAAGGCCATTTCCTCCAACAAAATGCGCTCCTTTTTGACGATGCTGGGCATTATCATCGGCGTGTTCGCCCTGGTGGTGCTGGTGTCGCTGGTCAGCGGGGCCACCACCTCCGTCACCGACACCATCTCCAGTCTGGGGACGAATATGCTCTCCGTCACCATTTCTGACGACAAGGGCAAGCCCTACAAGCTGGACGACCTGAGCGAAATCGCGGAGGACCCGGAAATCGACCAGGTGGCCGCCATCGGCCAGTCCAGCATGACCGCCTCCAGCAGTTCCACAGAGGAGACCGCCACCGTCTACGGCACCACTGCCGCCTATCAGTCCATCCAGGGCTTGGAGCTGGAGCATGGCCGCTGGCTGAAAAGCGTGGACGTAGATAACCACACCTATGTGGCGGTCATCAGCGCCTCCACCGCGGAGGACATATTGGGCAGCACCGACGTGGTGGGGGAGAGCATCAAGCTGGATGGGATGTCCTTTGAGGTCATCGGCGTATTGACCGATGACGATGAGGACGACAGCTCCGCGCTGCTGGGGTCCAGCTACGACATCTACATCCCCTATACCACCCTGGTGCGGCTGTCTAGCAGCGTCTCCACCAGCGTCACCACCTTCTACGTCTCCGCCACCAGCGAGGACACGCTGGACGACGCGGAAAGCGCGTTGGAGACCATTCTGCTGGAGCGGTTCGACGACGACGAGGATGCCTACACCATCTACAACCAGTCCACCATCATGGACGTGATGAGCTCCATCACAGGCACCCTCTCGCTGCTGCTGGGCGGCATCGCCGCCATCTCCCTGCTGGTGGGCGGCATCGGCATTATGAACATCATGCTGGTCTCCGTCACCGAGCGCACCCGGGAAATCGGCATCCGCAAGGCCATTGGCGCAAGCCGGGGCAGCATTATGATGCAATTCTTAATCGAGGCCCTTGTGGTCAGTCTGATGGGTTGCTGCATCGGCATCGGCCTGTCCTGGGTGGCCATCCAAATCGTCAACCAAGTGGGCGGCACCAGCTACGGTCTGGCGGGCAACGTGGTCATTGTGGCGGCGGTGTTCTCGATGCTGGTGGGGCTGGTGTTCGGCCTGTACCCCGCCAACAAAGCCGCGAGAAAGAAGCCCATCGACGCCCTGCGCTACACCGGGTAAACCGGGTCAAATCGTTCTTCGCTCTGAGAGGAGTGCAGATAAATGTCCAAAACGAATGCGCCTGAACGGAGTTTTTCTCTGTCCAGGCGCGTTTGTTGGTTGTAGATATACGTTATCTTTTTTCTCGCATGGTCACTTTTGCGTGTCCCACGCACAGAGGGAGAGCCAGCACAAGGATTCCTCCGTAGAGCAAAACGGTGAAGGAAAAACCCTGGAGGGTGTGCCCGGCCAGCTGCACCAGCCGCTCATCGTAAAACACCTCGTAGGAAATCCGCTGAATGGGGAAATAGTTCCAAATCTGCGACAGCACGCGGTTTATCACGAACAGCTCCACATTGAAGAGCGCCGTTACAATCAGCACCCCGTAGGACACCGCCAACGCGGTCACGCCGCTCTGCGTCGCCTCCGACAGCAGCATGACCACAGCCGCCACCGCCGTCACCACAAGGACACTCAGCGCGCAAATCACCAGCACCGCCTGCCCGGCGGACAGGGGGAGGTTGCTGCCGAGGAGCGGCGCCCAGATCTGTTGGATGGGGGCGTCCCAGCCGTCTGTCCCGTAAACCCCAAACTGAATGAGGGCGGAAAGGCCGTAGACCGCCAGACAGCTCACCAGCGAATAGCTGACCCCGGCGAGGGTCCGGGCGGCAATGGCGGGGCCGTGGCCGAATTTGGCGCTTTGGAACCAGATTTGGGTGTTCAGCCGCCGGTTCAGGGAAAAGCTCTCGGACTGAATAAAAATGATGTAACAGAGCAGCAGCAGGTTCAGGTAATAGGCCTCCTCCAGCAGGTTTTTATACCCACGGGTGTAGGCGATGGTCAGGGGAAAGGAGATTTTCGCCTCGTTTTCTTCCCAATAGGAAAGCTCCTCCTCGGTCAGCGAGAGGCCGTATTTGTCGTATTCCCACACCTTATACATCGCCTCCTGGATAGCGGCTTCTGTGGTGTTCTCCGACCACGGGTTCAGGTCAGTCTGACAGATGGAATAAAAAATCCAGTACATATTGAGGCAGTCGTACCCATATTGAGCGATAAACGCCTGTAGTTCGTCAATCAGGTCGTCGTCCAGCGGCTGCCCGGAATAGTCCATCGCGTAGCTGCGCTCCATGCGGGCGGCGGTCAGCTTGCTGACCGTCTCCTCCACCAGCGTTCCGTCCTCGTCCAGGTAGCGGACCTGGGTCTGCCCCACCAGGGGAGCTAGGTTCAGGACGAGCACGGCTGTTATCAGCAGCAGGGACAGCGCCTTTGCGCTGCGCCTGTCCCACAGCTTTTTCCACTCAAAGCGGTAGAGAGTCCCTAGATTCTTCATGACAATCCACCTCCGAAGGTGTTCAGATACAACGTTTCCAGGTCGGTGCGGGACTTGTCCCACTGTTCGTGGCAAATCACGCTGCCGTGGCGCATCATGAAAATATCATCGGCCACAGGCTCCGCGTCGGCCACAATGTGGGTGGAAAAGAGGACGATGCTGTCCTGCCCCCACTGAGCGATGACGTTGCGGAACCGCACCCGCTCCAGCGGATCCAGGCTGGAGGTGGGCTCGTCCACAACCAGCAGTTTCGGGTCTCCCAGCAGGGCCTGCGCGATGCCCAGCCGCTGCTTCATGCCGCCGGAGTAGGTCTTGATTTTCTGGCGGGCCGCGTCGGTCAGGTTGACCAGCTCCAGCACCTCCTCGGCCCGGCGTTTTGCGTGAGGGCGGTCCAGCCCCTTCAAGGCCCCCATATAGAGCAGGAAGTCCCAGCCGGTGAAGTGGGGGTAGTACCCAAACTGTTGGGGCAGATACCCCAGCAGGGCGCGGTATTCCTCACACCCCGCGTCCAGCCCGTCCAGAGAAATATGCCCTTCCGTGGGCTTCAGTATCCCGCAGAGCATCCGCAGCAGGGTGGTTTTCCCCGCGCCGTTTTCCCCCAGCAGGACGTGGACGCCGGGCTCCAGGCTGAGGGAGACGTGGTCTACCGCCCGTTTCTCTCCGTAGGATTTGCATAGATTTTTAACCGTAAGTTTCATAGAGACCTCCCATTTTGCTGGCGGAACAGTGAATTTCGTGGAGCAGGGCCACCGTCAGGACGGCCAGGAACACGACCCACAGGTGGAAACAGTTCACTTTGTAGGCACCGGGGCAGAAAATCCCCGGCAAGCCGAACAGAAGGCAGAGGGCAACGGCACTCAGCGCACTGACCGAAAGGGCCTCGTCCCCGTGGAATTTCCGGGTGATGAACAGCCCGACGGTGCCGGAGGCCAGATAGGGCGCCAGCAGATAGACCCCGGCGCGCAGGAGGCTCATTGAGCAGTAATAAGCCAGGATGGGGGACAAGACCGTCAGCAGTCCCAGGTGAAAAACCCCCAGAATCAACAGCCGGGCCAGCAGAATGCTTTGCAGGGAAAAGCGGCTGGACAGTTCCCACTCCGCCATGCCCCAGCGTTCTGACTGACTGCTGACCGTGACGACAACGAGGGCCAGGAACGGCGTCAACGCCGATGCGACCCAGGTGCGCCGCCAGCTCAGGGAAAGGGACAAAACCAAAATCAGCGCAAAGAGCGCCACGGACAGCACCCACGCGGACGGGGACAGATACCTCGCCTGTATGGCCAGTAGCTTCCCGTATCCGATCTCACTGCGGCGGTGCTCCCGCAGGAAGGCTTCTTTTCGACCGGGCGGCGGGGCGGCGTAAGCGGCCTTGAGCAGTTTTTGAATGTCTCTGTTTTTCATTCCGTTCCCTCCAGTTCCACTCGCAGTGTTTTCAGAATTTTTTGCGTCCGGCGATACAGCGCAAAGCGCGACTGCCCATATAGCTGACTCAGGACAGATACCGGTACTTCGTTGACATACCGCAGCCAAATCAGCTCCCTGTCCTCCGAGCGCAGGCGTTCCATCGCCTGCCGGAGGGCCAGTTGCTCCAGGCCGTCCGGACCCTATGCGGGCGGCTCCTCGGTCAGCGACTCCGGTTTGGGTTTACGGTAGCGGTCGATGCAGAGGTTTCTGGCAATGGTGTAGAGGTAGCACAGCGCCGCCTCGCCGCCCAGCCGTCGCTGGCTGGAAAAATACCGGAGAAGGGTCTCCTGGGTGACGTCCTCGGCCTCCTCCCGGTCGTGCAGCCGGTAATAGCAGTAGCGGTAGAGCTTGTCGTACTGCTCGTCGATGTTGAGCACAGCAGGGTTTCCTCCTCTCGTGGCTCGCTTGCAGGAGCCTTCACTGTGTATAACGGATGAAACGGCAAAATGTGCGGCAGGGCCGCAAATTTTTTGCATGGGCTGACGCGAAAGAGGTTCCCTAATAAAATTGGGGTCAGGTAAAGTACCTGGCCCCAGATTTGCAAAAAAAGAAGGCAGGGAGCGCCGCAAATACAGCGCTCCCTGCCTGTTGAAAAATGGATTCAATTAGCGGCCCGCACGAATCTCGGCGAAGCAGCTGCTGCAGTAGACGGGGCGGTCGCTCTGGGGCTCAAAGGGCACCCGGGCCTCGCCGCCGCAGCGGGCGCAGACCGCCGTGAAGAACTGCCGCTGGGCGCGGGGTGCGCCGCCGTTCATGCTGGCCTTGCGGGCGTCCCGGCAGCTCTTGCAGCGCTGAGGCTCGTTCTGGAAACCGTGCTCGGCGTAGAACTCCTGCTCACCGGCGGTGAACACGAACTCGTTGCCGCACTCTTTGCAAACCAAAGTCTTATCTTCGAACATTTTTTTACCCTCTCTTTTTGGTTAGTTGCCACTGTGGGCGTATATTTTGCGTTCAGCTTGTGCTGGAAGCGCCGCTGGGAAAGGAAACACCTCCGCCTGACTGCCTTCAAAGGAAGCTCTGATTAAATGGCCTTGGATGGCTGGGCGAGCAGATTTTGCGCAAATCGAGGCGCGAAATTGCAGGAATCCTTTGTGGATTTCAAAATTTCGCAACGAAGAGTTGCACGAAATATGCCGTCCAGACGCCGGGAGCTATTTAATCGGAGGTTCCATAAACATCCAGCTTGCGCCGGATGCGCTGTATGGCGTTGTCTACGGACTTGACAGGACGATTGGCCTGGTCTGCGATCTCCGAATAAGAGAGGCCGGAAAGGTACAACTTTAGTATCTCCGCCTCAAAATCCGACAGTTTGCTGAACAAAGACCCCAGCCGCTCCTGAACGCTTTCCCGGGTGATGAGGATCTCTTCGGGGTCGGTTGCGGGCAAGTCGGCTGTGCAGTGGCAAGTTTCGTCAAAAAGGGGAGTCTCGATCGGAACGGAATCGTTCAACGGGGTATGATGTTTTCCTGAAGCGGACCGAACCGCTGAGATCATTCTGTTTTTGACACAGGTCTCCGCATAGGTGCGGAAGCTGACGCCCCGCTCCGGGGCATAGCTCCGCATGGCGGCCAGCAGGCCCACCATACCCTCCTGGGTCAGGTCTTCGCTGTCGCCCCCCATCAGGAACAGGGGACGGGCGCAGCCGCGAACCATCCGGGTATACCGCAGAGCGAGAGCCTCCTCTGCGGCCTGGTCGCCCGTGGCGGCGCGGCGGCAGAGGGCTTCATCTGTCAAAGAAGAATCATTCATGTTTCGTTCCATTCGTTTGTAAGTATATCATTTTTTCTTCGTCTGTCAAGCGTTTTCTAAAGATAATACAGAAAAATTACAAATGTTGTACACATTTTCACTGAAAATGCTCAAATATCGGCAGGAAACGCTCAAAACAGGCTCTGCTGCGCCTGTCCCTCGAAGGGGATGTGCAGGTGGTCGTAGGCCCGCCGGGTCACACAGCGCCCCCTTGGGGTGCGGGTCAGGAACCCCTGCTGGAGCAGATACGGCTCGTACATATCTTCAAGGGTGACGGTGTCCTCGTTGATAGTGGCAGCCAGGGTGTCCAGCCCCACGGGGCCGCCGCTGTAGAACTCGATGATGGCCCGGAGCATCCGCCGGTCGATGTTGTCCAGCCCCAGGTCGTCCACCTCCAGGGCGGTCAGCGCTTCGCTGGCCACCCTCTGGGTGATGACACCCCCCGCCCGCACCTGGGCGAAGTCCCGCACCCGCCGGAGCATCCGGTTGGCGATGCGGGGGGTGCCCCGGCTGCGCCGGGCGATTTCCATGGCCCCGCTCTCCTCGATGGGTACGTCCAGGATACCGGCGGAACGCTTGACGATGAAGCACAGCTCCTCCGGGGAGTACAGTTCCAGCCGCAGGTTGACGCCGAACCGGTCTCGCAGGGGGGCGGACAGGGAACCGGCCCGGGTGGTGGCCCCGATGAGGGTGAACCGGGGCAGGGTCAGCCGGATGGAGTTGGCGCTGGGGCCCTTGCCGATGATGATGTCCACGGCGTAGTCCTCCATGGCGGGGTAGAGAATTTCCTCGATGGTGCGGTTCATCCGGTGAATTTCGTCCACAAAGAGGATGTCGTTTTCCGCCAGGTTGGTCAGCAGCGCCACCAGGTCTCCCGGCTTCTCCATGGCGGGGCCGGAGGTGATGCGGATGTTGACCCCCATCTCATTGGCGATGATCCCGGCCAGGGTGGTTTTGCCCAGGCCCGGCGGGCCGTAGAGCAGAACGTGATCCAGCGGTTCCCCCCGCAGTTTGGCCGCCTGAATGAACACCTCCAGGTTTTCCTTGGCCTTCTGCTGGCCGATGTACTCCGAAAGGGTCTTGGGGCGCAGGGAGTATTCGCTCTCGTCCCCGCTGGTGAAGGAGGAGGTCACCAGCGGCTGGCTGTAGTCCTCCTGCTCGTTGTAATCGTGTCCCATCCCGTTGTTGATGGCCATGGTGTCACCGCCTTTACTTCATCATGCGCGCCAGCGCCTGCTTGATGACCTCCTCCAGCGTCAGGGAGGCCATGTCGATGCCCCTGAGGGCCTTGTTGATCTCGCTCTGGCTGTAGCCCAGCACGGCAAGCGCCGCCCCGGCCTCGCCCGCCTTGTCCTCCGGGATGACCGTCCCGGCTGCGGGCAGGGGAGAGGCGCTCTCGAAGGAAACGCCCTGCTCCTTGGCCAGCTTGTCCTTCAGCTCCAGCACGATGCGCTGGGCGATCTTTTTGCCCACCCCCTGGGCGGCGGTCAGGGTTTTCACGTCGCCGGTGATGATGCTCAGCGCCAGATTGGAGGGAGTGGAGGAGGAGAGGATGGAGAGGGCCGCCTTCGGCCCCACGCCAGAGACCGAGAGCAGCAGCTGGAACAGGTTCAGTTCTTCCTGGGTGGAGAACCCGTACAGGTCTACCGCGTCCTCCTTCACCGACAAGTAGGTGAAGAGCTTGGCCTGTTCCCCCTTCTGGATGGTCCCCAGGGTGTAGTTGGTGGTTTTGCAGGCGTAGCCCACCCCGCCGCAGTCGATGACCGCCAAAAAGGGGGCGATGTGAGCCACAGTGCCGGAAAGGTAATAAAACATACGCTGCCTCCCTCTGTCGGCGTAAAATCATCGGGTATCGTACTTTTTCGCGTCGAAAGCGCGGTCTGCGTTGATGAGGCTGGTGGCCGCCCGGCTGTGGCAGATGGCCAGGGCCAGGGCGTCCGCCGCGTCGTCGGGGCGGGGCAGTTTGTCCATGTTCAGCAGCCGCTGGGTCATCAGCATGACCTGCTTCTTTTCCGCCTTGCCGTAGCCCACCACGGACTGCTTTACCTGCATGGGGGTGTATTCGTAGATGGGGATGCCCGCCTGCTCCCCTGCCAGCAGGATGACCCCCCGCCCGTGGGCCACGGAGATGCCGGTGGTCAGGTTGGTGTTGAAGAACAGCTCCTCCACCGCCATTTCCGCCGGGTGGAAGGTGGAAATCAGCTCGTTCATATCCGCATAAATTTGGGTCAGCCGTACCGAAAGGGGCTGACCCGCCGGGGTGGTGATGGTGCCGTATTGAATGAGCCGGTTTCGGCCCCGCTCCGCGTCGATGACGCCAAAGCCCACGGTGGCCACGCCGGGGTCGATGCCGAGAATGACCATACCGCACCTCCCTTATCAAATCTATGTTCTAGTATAGCCAGTATAACACACATCCCCGGAGATAGCAAAGAAAAGTTTACGTCTGGCAAAAAGTGTGGTATAGTAGAGGTATCAAAAAGGGGAAGCTAAGTCCCCCATGTAAAGGAGTCTGCACTATGTCCAAAGTGATTTCCGCGTCCAACGCTCCCGCCGCCCTGGGGCCTTATTCCCACGCCATTCTGGTGGGGGACACCCTGTTCACCTCCGGTCAGGTGCCGCTGGTGCCGGAGACCGGCAAGCTGGCCGGGGACACCATCGAGGCCCAGGCCACCCAGGTGCTGGCCAACCTGGAGGCGGTGCTGGCCGCCGCCGGTATGACCTTCGCCAACGTGGTCAAGACCACGGTGTTCCTCACCGACCTGGCCGATTTTGCCGCCATGAATGCCATCTACGCCACCAAATTCCCGGAGAATCCGCCCGCCCGTTCCTGCGTGCAGGTGGCAAAGCTCCCCGCCGGGGCCAGGATGGAGATGGAGCTGATCGCCAGCAAGTAAGTTTTTACCACTGCAACTCCCCCTGCCGTTGAAGCAGGGGGAGTTTGTTCACAGCAGCCCACGCTCGTTCAGCACCGCCAGCGCCAGAGCGTGGATATCCTCGATGGATTTTAACCGTCCATCTTCGCCCATGCAGGGAACCACCTGCACTTCCTCGATTTCCTCCGCCAGCCGCCGGTAAAGGCTGTGGCAGCGGGAAAGCAGATCCTGGGACTGCTCATAAACGTCCAGTCCTTCCACGTAGTCCCGCTGGCCCTTTTTCAGCACGTTTTCGCCGGTGAAGGCCGCCTGGGTGTCGAAGTAGAGGTACACATCCGGGACGGGCAGCTCCAGCCGGGAGTGCTCCAGGGCGAACACCCACTCCAGAAAGCCCCGGTCGTAGCCGCCGCACCCTCTGGCGGTCTGGTACACCGCGTTGGAGAGGACATAACGGTTGAAAATGACATAGTCGTACCGCTCCAGCGGGAGCTTGTGGATGGTGTCCCACCGGTCGGTGGCGTACCACAGGCTCATGGATTTCCCGTCCAGCTCCATGGCCGTCGCGCCGTCCTTGCCGGAGAGCAACGCGCCGACCTCTTTGCCGAAGAAGCGGGAATACTGGGGAAAGTCCAGCACGAGGACGCTTTTCCCGGTTTTGCACAGGGCAGAGCGGAGCCGCTCCGCCTGCACCGTCTTGCCGGAGCCGTCCAGCCCCTCGATGCCGATGATGACCGGCTGGGGGCGGTTATTCAGCGTCGTCCAGCGGTCAAGCGTCTGCGCCGCCTCGTCCTCCGGCAGGGAACACGCCTGGGCAAAGGCGGCAGGGGAGACCTCGCCCGTCTGCCGGGCCAGCCAGAGGAGGGCGGTTTGCGCCCGCTGCTGCTCCGCCTCTGTGGGGAAATACAGCGAGGACTGCCCGAACCACTGCATGACTGCCCGGCGTTCCCCGCCGGAGAGGGGCGTACCTGCGCTGATTTTTTCTGCCAGCTGGTGAAGTGTATGTTTCATCTTTGTTTGCTCCTGAGAGAAGAATCTCCCCCGCCGCGAAGGCGGCAGGGGAGAGCGTCAGCGTTTGAAAAACCCTGCGGACAGCTTACTTCGCCACGACCTTCTTCAGGTGGACGAAGCGAGGCAGGCTGTTCTCCTTCTTCATCTGGGTCTCGCCCTGGATGAGGGGCAGAGCGTACTTGATGAACTCGTCGGAGACATCGTTGCCGCGCTCGTTGATCCACTCCACGGGGACCTTCTTCTCGTAGTTGGCGACCTTGGACAGGGGCAGCAGCTCGGTCTCGCACTTGTAGCCGTTCTCGTCACGGGTGCACTTGAAGGCGACCATGTGGTCGGTCTCCCCGGCGACGGCGCAGTTGACCGCGGCCTGACCGGCCATGAACGCCTCGTCGATGTCGGTCTGGGAGGCCAGGTGCGCGCCGCAGCGCTGGAGCAGGGACAGCTCGATGGGACGGACCTTGACGCCGTCGATCTTGCTCTTGACCACGTCAGCCAGCATGGCGGCCAGGCCGCCCAGCTGGGCATGGCCGAAGCCGTCGGTGGCGGAGGTCTTGGCCTCGGAGACGAAGGAGCCGTCGGCGTAGTGGATGCCCTCGGACACGGCGATGAGGACGTTCTTGTTCTCGTTCCAGATGCGCTCCACGTCCTCGATGAACTCGTCCATCTTGAAGTCCACCTCAGGCAGATAGATCAGGTCGGGGCCGTAGCCGGTGACTTTGGCCAGGGAAGCGGCGCCGGCCAGCCAGCCCGCGTGACGGCCCATGATCTCCACGATGGTGACCTGGCCCTTGTCGTAGACGTGGGCGTCCTGATAGACTTCCACCAGGGAGGTGGCGATATACTTGGCGGCGGAGGCGAAGCCGGGGCAGTGGTCGGTGCCATAGAGGTCGTTGTCGATGGTCTTGGGGATGCCCATGACCCGGCAGTCATAGCCGACCTTCTTCATATACTTGGAGATCTTGTTGCAGGTGTCCATGGAGTCGTTGCCGCCGTTGTAGAAGAAGTAACGGACGTTGTATTTCTGGAAGATCTCAAGGATGCGCTTATAATCGGTGTCGTCCACATCGGGGTCGGCGATCTTATACCGGCAGGAGCCGAGGGCAGAGGACGGGGTATACTGCATCAGCGCCAGTTCCGCGGGGTCTTCTTCGTCCATGATATACAGCTTGTCGTTGAGCACGCCGACGATGCCGTTGGCCGCGCCATAGACGGTGGTGATAGCGTCGCTGTCGAGACCGGCCTTGATGGCGCCGTAGCAGCTGGAATTGATAACGGAAGAGGGGCCGCCGGATTGGCCAATGATCATTGCGCCTTTGAGTTCACTCATGTTGAAATTTCCTCCTATTTGGTTGTTTTAGTGACCGCCACCTGGGAAATGCCGCGGACTTTTGTGGAAATTCCCAATACACACCGCGTCAAACTCCTCCTATGGCTCGTTCCATGGAATATCTTCTTGGAATTTCACTTAAATCATATCACACCCTCTTGCTTTTTTCAATCGCTTCTGTTAAAATAATAACGTAAATTTTAGAAGGAGTTGATCCGTATGCCTCTCGTTACCACAAAAGACATGTTCGCAAAGGCTTACAATGGTGGTTACGCCATTGGCGCTTTCAACGTCAACAACATGGAAATCATTCAGGGCATCACTGAAGCCTGCGGCGAGCTGAAAAGCCCCGTCATCCTGCAGGTCTCCAAGGGCGCCCGTGCCTATGCCAACCACACCTATCTGGTGAAGCTGGTGGAGGCCGCTGTCATTGAGAACCCCGAGATCCCCATCGCGCTGCATCTGGACCATGGCGACACCTTCGAGCTGTGCAAGTCCTGCATCGACGGCGGCTTCACCTCCGTCATGATCGACGCCTCCTCCAAGTCCTTCGAGGACAACATCGCCCTGACCAAGAAGGTCGTTGAGTATGCCCATGACCACGGCGTCGTGGTCGAGGCTGAGCTGGGCACCCTGGCCGGCGTGGAAGACGAGGTCGTCGTCGAGTCCGGCAAGGAGAGCTACACCCATCCCGAAGAGGTCGAAGAGTTCGTCACCCGCACCGGCTGCGACTCTCTGGCCATCGCCATCGGTACCTCCCACGGCGCTTATAAGTTCACCCCCGCTCAGTGCACCCGCAACGAGGACGGCATCCTGGTTCCGCCTCCTCTGCGTTTCGACGTGCTGGAAGAGTGCATCAAGCGTCTGCCCGGCTTCCCCATCGTGCTGCACGGTTCCTCCTCTGTTCCCCAGGAGTTCGTGAAGATGGTCAACACCTACGGCGGCAATATGCCCGACGCCATCGGCATCCCCGAGGATCAGCTGCGTGAGGCTGCCAAGCTGGCCGTCTGCAAGATCAACATCGACTCCGACATCCGTCTGGCCATGACCGGCAACATCCGCAAGTACTTCGCGGAGCATCCCGATCACTTCGATCCCCGCCAGTACCTGAAGCCCGCCCGTCAGGCTGTCAAGGACATGGTCGCCCACAAGATCGTCAACGTCCTCGGCTCCGACGGCAAGATCTGATTTTGCGCACCTGTCACTGAACCCAACGAATCGCTCCCGGCGGGGTCAACGCCTCGCCGGGGGCTTTCTATCATCCCAGGAGGGAATCATGAGACGTATCGAACTGTCCGAAATGTGCGACAACAACGTGATCCACGAGGATACCGTGGCGCTGGTGAAGGCGCAAATGCCCGACGAAGGCCCGGTTTACGAGGTGGCGGAGCTGTTCAAGGTGCTGGGGGACTCTACCCGCACCCGGATCATCTGCGCCCTGACCATTTCGGAGCTGTGCGTCTGCGACCTGAGCTGTATTTTGAATATGTCCCAGTCCGCCGTTTCCCATCAGCTGCGCATTTTGAAGCAGGGGCGCATCGTCAAAAACCGGCGGGCAGGGAAGGTGGTCTACTACTCCCTGGACGATGAACACATCAAGAGCCTGTTCTCCATCGGCTTCGACCATGTGATGGAGGACTGACGCCCGGAAGACGCATAGGATAGGGGAGAGGTGATGACCCATGGAACCAACGCTCTCCCCTTACGTTCAACAGGCGGCGGTTGACTACGCCCACCGCTGGGCCTTCGACCGGAACCCCGCCTATCTGAACTTCGACCCCTACGGCGGGGACTGCACCAGCTTCGTCTCCCAGTGCGTCTACGCCGGGAGCGGCATCATGAACAACCGAAAAACTTTTGGGTGGTATTACCGCACCGCCGCTGACCGCACGCCGTCCTGGACTGGCGTGCTTTATTTTTTCGACTTCTTGACCCGAAACGACCGCTCTCCCGGCCCGGTGGCGGCAGTCGCGGCGATAGGGGAATGCCTGCCGGGAGACTGTGTGCAGCTGAGCTTCGACGGGGAGCGGTTCGCCCACACCGCAATCATCGTGTCCGTCTCCCGCCCGGCGAGGGCGGAGGCAACGCTGGTGGCGGCCCACAGCGACGACGCGGATAATCGGCCTCTCAGCACATATCCTGCCCAAAAGCTGCGTTTTCTGCACATTTTAGGGGTCATTCCATACTGAACCGCTGCTTACTCTGAGGAATCCGGAGAGGCGGGCTTCTTCCGCTTCTCCCGGCTCAGGGGGTTGGCCTTGGCCGCGATGCGGAGGCTGTCGCTGTCCACATGGGTGTAGATTTGAGTGGTGTTCAGGTTGTCGTGGCCCAGCACCTCCTGGAGGGTGCGCACGTCCACGCCGTTTTGCAGCATCAGCGTGGCAGCGGTGTGCCGAAGCTTGTGGGCGGAGTAGATCGTGGGATCGAGGCCCGCCTCCAGCAGCCGTTTTTTCACCATCTTGTGGACGGCGGCGGTGGTCATCCGCGTCCGGCGGGAAGTGACAAAAAAAGCCTGTTTGTCGATCAGCGTCATACCGTTTCGCACCGCCAAATAGTCGGAAGTTGCCCGTTTGCACCCGTCATTCAGGAACAAAATCCGCTCTTTGTTGCCCTTGCCCAGCACGCGGATGGTGTTTTCCCGCACGTCCATGACGTTCAGCCCCACCAGCTCGGAGATGCGCAGGCCACAGTTGAGGAACAACATCAGAATACAGTAATCCCGCTCCTGGTTGTTGCCGTCTACGGCTTCCAGGAGCTGGATGCTTTCGTCCAGTGTCAGGTACCGGGGAAGGGCTTTTTTCTGGCGGGGGGAGTCCAGGTCCTGAACGGGGTTGTTGTCCAGTTGGTGGGTCTTGTTGGAGAGGTACTTGAAAAACGACCGGATGCTGGAGACCTTGCGGGCGCGGGAGGCATTGTTCAGTTTTTTTTCCCGGGACAGGTACGCCAGATAGTCGTAAACCTCGCTGAGCGAAATGCTGCGGACAAAGTCCAGGTCGATGTCGGTGATGTCCACGGACTCCGGATCCAGTCCGTCCAGCGCCGGGTTTCGCCGCTGCTTCATGTAGCGGAGAAAGCTCCGCAGGTCCAGGAAATATTCGTCCACGGTGCCAGAAGAATGTCCCTGAACGCTCTCGTGGTACGAGAGGAAATCCACCAAAATCTTTGGTGCGCTGCGATAATCCATAAAAAATGCGTTCCTTTCTCGGTGGTAAATTTGCTGAAAATTGGAGGTCTGCCCGGAGGGAGGCTGGATTTTGCCTCCCTCGAAGTCAACAAAATTTTTATTTTGTTGACTTTTATATTGACCCCCTCCCCGGAGGGAAAAGGCGCTGAGGGGGGCTCATTTTGGGGTTGACGGTTTTTCCGGCTTGTCCCCGGCCAGCCCTGACCGGGAGATGCCGAAGCTCGTTTGGATGAGGACGGGCTGCTCATTCACTTTTTGAATCACGTCCAGCAAAACTGCTTCGGCGGCTTCAAGCTGTTCATCGGTCAGGTCGACGCCGGTTTCGTACTGGAGGCAATAGCGGCACAAATCGAGCTGCTCCTCCAGGTAGTGCATCAGCCGGTTTTTGGAGATGTAAACGTCGTTGTCCACGGTTCCCCCTCCTCACAGCAGCACCGCCAGTGCCTCCCGGATGTTCTTCACGGGGATCAGCTGCAACCCCGGTATCTCCTGGAGACGGCTGCTGTTCCGGCTGGGGATCATGCACTTGGTAAAGCCCATGCGATGTACCTCGCTGAGCCGCTGGCTCAGGCCGTTGACGGTGCGCAGCTCGCCGGTCAGTCCCACCTCGCCGATGGCGGCCAGGTCGTTGGGGACCGGTCTGCCCCGGAAGCTGGACGCGAAGGCCAAAATCGTGGCCAGATCCGCCGCCGGTTCCCCCAGGTTCAGCCCGCCGATGACGTTCAGGTAGGCATCGCAGCCCCCAACGTTGAGGCCGCCCCGCTTTTCCAGCACCGCCATCAGCAGCATGGCCCTGTTGTAGTCGATGCCGTTGCTCGTGCGCCGCGGTACCGAAAAGCTGGAAGAAGTAACCAACGCTTGGACCTCCGCCAACACGGGCCGCACTCCCTCCATCACGCAGGTGACGCAGGTCCCCGGCGCGCCCTCCGGCCTGCCACTGAGCAGCATTTCCGAGGGGTTGGGCACCTCTGCCAGTCCCTCGTCCAACATCTCAAACACGCCGATCTCATTGGTGGCCCCGAACCGGTTTTTGGTGGCCCGGAGGATGCGGTAAGACAGGTGCTGTTCTCCCTCGAAGGAGAGGACACAATCGACAATGTGCTCCAGCACCTTCGGCCCGGCAATGGACCCTTCTTTGTTGATGTGGCCGATAACGAAAACGGTCAGCCCCTCCCCTTTCGCCAGCTCCATCAGCGCCATGGTGCATTGCTTTACCTGGGTGACGCTGCCGGGCAGGGAGTCGGAGCTGCCGGTCAGGATGGTCTGGATGGAGTCCACAATGAGGATGTTCGGCTTGACCTGGTGAACGGCGTCGGTGATGTCCTCCAAATGGGTCTCGGAAAGGAGATAGAGGGTCTCCCCTGTCACGCCCAGCCGCTGGGAGCGAAGCTTGATTTGCCGGGTGGATTCCTCGCCAGAGACGTAGAGGACGGTATACTGTTTGCAAAGTTCATTGCAGATTTGCAGCATCAGCGTGGACTTGCCAATGCCCGGCGCGCCGCCCACCAGCACCAGGCTCCCCTGGACAGCTCCGCCGCCCAACACCCGGTCCAGCTCGCTCATGCCTGTGGAGAACCGCAGCTCCTCCGACGTGGTCACATCTGCCAGCCGCTGGGGGGCGGCCTTTTGCCGCAGGCCGGAACGGGACGGGGACGCAGTTTTTTTGCTCTCGGCGGGCTGCTCCACGATGGTGTTCCAGCTGCCGCAGGCGGGGCATCTCCCCTGCCATTTTGGGAACTCATTGCCGCAGGAAGTGCAGTAAAACAGGGTTTTCGTTCTCATTTGTTCTTCACCTGAAAAATCAAGACTGTTCGTAAAGTAAGTAGGACGCCACCAGCGCCGCCGCGATGCGGGTTTGGTAGCCGTCTGTCTCCAGCAGGGCGTTTTCCTCCGGGTTGGAGAGAAAGCCGCACTCCACCAGCACCGCCCGGCAGGAGACGTGGTTCATCAGATAGACGGTGTCGGGGATTTCCGTGGCCTGACGGGTGTTGTCCGGGTCCAGGCTCTGCCGCAGCAGCTCCTGCATCTGAATTGCCCACTGCTGGCTCTCGGCATCGGCCCGGTAAAACACCTGCGCCCCGTGGGAGGACGCGCTGGTGTAGTGGTTCTGGTGGATGCTGAGCAACACGGCGTTTTCCGTGTTCTCGATGAGCTCCACCCGGTTCAAAAGGTCGGTGTGCTTCTTTTCCCGGAGAGTGGCGGCGTTCGCGTCGGCCAGGGAGACATCCTCCGTGCGCACCAGTTTGGTCTGTACGCCGTACAGGCCACAGAGCTGATCCGTTTTCAGGGCGATGGCCAGGTTGATAGTACTCTCCGCCGTGCCGGAAAGGGCCACCGCGCCGCCGTCCTCCCCGCCGTGCCCGGCGTCGATCACCAGCGTCTGCGTGGGAAAGCGACAGTAGTTGGAAGTCTGGACGCTCCCCTGCAAGTAGAACAATAAGTAGGACAGAGCCACCAGGAACAACAGCAGGAACAGAAACGGGGTCTGCCGGGACTTCATCATCTTCATCACCGGTGTATCCTATGCCCGTCCCGGTCAGAAAAATAACCGGCTGTCGCCCTGTTGACAGGATACCACAAGTCGGGCAAAATGAAAAGCCCAAATTGAAGCGGCGTCTCCGCAGTTCGCAGGACGCCGCAGCGTGAATGAGTTTTCTGTTTTACGCCCCCTGCTCCAGAATCTTGTCGAAGCGCAGCAGGAAAGTCGTCACCGTGACGATGGCGGCCACCACGTCGCTGACCGGCTCGGCCAAGAACACCGCCATGACCTGGTTGCCCGTGAAGAAGTGGGGCAAGATGAAAATCAGCGGGATCAGCAAAATCAGCTTGCGCAGGCAGGCCAGCAGCAAGCTGACCTTGGCCTGTCCCAGCGCCATAAAGCTCTGCTGGCAGGCCATCTGGAAGCCCAGGGCGAAGATCCCCGCCGCGTAAATGCGCAGCGCCCAGCCGGTGTAGGACACCAGCTCCGTGTTGGCGGTGAACGCGGAGGCGAACACCTGAGGAATCAGCATCAGCAGCGCCCAGAAAGCGGTGGCGTAGACCGCGCAGGCGGTCAGCTGGAGCTTGAAGGTCTGCTGGACCCGCTGGTCCTTCCTGGCCCCAAAGTTGTAGCTCATGATGGGCTGTCCGCCCTGGCAGATGCCCTGGATGGGCAGCACCGCCATCTGGCTGACGCTGGTGATAATGGTCATGGCCCCCACGGCCAGGTCGCCGCCGTAGCGGGACAGGCTGGAGGTGAAGCTGATGGAGAGCAGGCTCTCGGTGCTGAGCATGACGAAGCTTGAGACGCCCAGAGCCAGACAGGGCAAAATGACGTTTGCCTCCAGTTTCATGTTTTTCCGCCGCAGGTGCAGGATGGTCTTTTTCCCCGTCAGGAAGCGCAGGATCCACACTGCGCTCACCGCCTGGCTGAACACGGTGGCGATGGCCGCGCCCCGCACCCCCAGGCCCAGGCCGAAGATGAGGATGGGGTCCAGGATGATGTTGATGACGGCCCCGATGACCGTGGTCAGCATACTGATGCGGGAAAAGCCCTGGGTGGTGATGAAGGGGTTCATGCCCAGCACCATGAGGACGAAGATCGACCCCAAAATGTAGATGCGGGCGTAGGCCACGGCGAAGGGCAGCGTGGCGTCGCTGGCCCCGAACAGGCGCAGCAGCGTGGGCGCGGCGGCGAAGAACACCACCGTCAGCACCACCGCCATACCCAGCAGCAGCGCAAAACAGTTGCCCATAATTTTTTCCGCCGCGTCGTTCTTTTTGGTGCCCATGGCGATGGCGGCCCGGGGCGCGCCCCCCGACCCGGCCAGCATGGCAAAGGCGTTGAGCAGCATCAAAATGGCGGTGAACAGGCCAACGCCTGTCAGGGCGGTGGCCCCCACCTCCGAGATGTGGCCGATGTAAATGCGGTCAACGATGTTGTAGAGCAGGTTGATGACCTGGGCCACCACCGCCGGGATGGCCAGTTGGGCCAGCAGGCCCCCGACGCTGCCGCTTCCCAGGTCCTGTGCAGCGGCCTGACTCTGGTTTTTTGTCCTCTTACCCATGTGCGTTCTCTCCCCTCTTTGCTTTGGCTTTTTTGACAAAGCAGCCCGTTCCGGGAAAACGGCGGAACGGGCTGCTGTCGTAAAATCGTTTAGCTGTTGATGGCGTTGCCGGTGTAGAGCTGATAATATTTGCCCTTCTCGGCGATGAGCTGGTCGTGGGTGCCGCGCTCGATGATGCGGCCCTGTTCCAGAACCATGATACAGTCGGAGTTGCGGACGGTGGACAGCCGGTGGGCGATAACAAAGGTGGTGCGCCCGTTCATCAGCTTATCCATGCCGTCCTGCACCAGCTGCTCGGTACGGGTGTCGATGGAGCTGGTGGCCTCGTCCAAAATCAGCACCGGCGGGTCAGCCACCGCCGCCCGGGCGATGGCCAGCAGCTGCCGCTGGCCCTGGGACAGGTTCGCGCCGTCGCCGGTGAGCATGGTGTCGTAGCCCTCGGGAAGGTGGCGGATGAAGGCGTCGGCGTTGGCCAACCTTGCCGCCGCGATGCAATCCTCGTCGGTGGCGTCCAGCTTACCATAGCGGATGTTCTCCATGACGGTACCGGTGAAGAGATGGGTGTCCTGGAGGACGATGCCCAGAGACCGGCGCAGGTCGGGCTTCTTGATCTTGGTGATGTTGATGCCGTCGTAGCGGATCTTGCCGTCCTGGATGTCGTAGAAGCGGTTGATGAGGTTGGTGATGGTGGTCTTGCCCGCGCCGGTGGAGCCGACAAAGGCGATCTTCTGGCCGGGCGTGGCGTAGAGCTTGATGTTGTGCAGCACCATCTTGTCGTCTGTGTAACCGAAGTCCACATCGTCCATGACGATGTCGCCGGTCAGCTCGGTGATGGAGGTGGTACCCTCCTTTTGGTGGGGGTGTTTCCAGCCCCAGACACCGGTACGGGTGGGACTTTCCAGCAAGGTGCCGCCGGCCTTGACCACGTTGACCAGCTCGCAGTAGCCGTCGTCCCCCTCAGGCTCCTCGTCCAGCAGGGAGAAGATACGGTCCGCGCCTGCCAGGGCCATGATGATGAAGTTGAACTGCTGGGAGATTTGGTTGATGGGCTGCATCAGGCTCTTGTTCAGGGTCAGGAAGGAGGCCAGACGGCCCAGAGTGAAACCGCCGACCCCGTTGATGGCCAGCAAGCCGCCCACTACCGCGCAGAGCACATAGTTCAGGTTGCCCAGCTGGGAGTTGATGGGGCCGAGGAAGTTGGCGAACTGGTTGGCGTTGAACGCGCTGTCAAAGAGCTGATCGTTGCGCTTTTTGAACTCCTCCAGGGTCTTTTCCTCGTGGCAGAAGACCTTGACCACCTTCTGACCGTCCATCATTTCCTCAATGTAGCCGTTCACGTTGCCAATGTCCTTCTGCTGGGCCACATAGTACCGGCCGGACCGTCCGGCCAGGCTCTTGGTGACCAGCAGCATACCGCCCACCACCACCAGAGACAACAGGGTAAGCGGCAGCGACATCCGGAACATGGAGACCAGCACGGCCACGATGGTGATGACGCTGTTCAGCATCTGAGGGATGGACTGGGAGATCATCTGCCGCATGGTGTCGATGTCGTTGGTGTAGATGGACATGATGTCGCCATGGGCGTGGGTGTCAAAATACTTGATGGGCAGGGTCTCCATGTGGGAGAACACGTCGTCCCGCAGCTTTTTCTGGGTGCCCTGGCTGATGTAGATCATCAGGCGGCTTTGGATCAGAGAGGCCAGCACACCGCAGGCGTAGAAAATGGCAACGCGGGTGACGGCTGCGGCCAGCCCGCTGAAATCCGGGTCGGGCTGGGTCAGCAGGGGCGTGATATAGTCGTCGATCAGGGTCTGCATGAACAGCGTGCCCTGCACCGTGGACAGCACTGTGGTCACGATGCAGATCGCCACCACGATCCAGGCGATGGCGTAGCTCTTCATGATGTACGCCAGCAGACGGATCAGCAGTTTGATGGGGTTGTTTACCTTGGGCCGGGGGCCATTGGCGCCGGGGCCGGGTCCTCTTCCTCCTCCGTTGGGTCCGGGCATTACTGCTCACCTCCTGTCGCATGGTCGAAGTCGCCGCCGCCCTGGGTCTGTCCTTCGTAGACCTCGCGGTAGATCTTGTTGGTGGCCAGCAGCTCCTCGTGGGTGCCGAAGCCGTTCACTCTGCCGTCCTCCATCACCAGGATGCGGTCGGCGTTCTGAACGCTGGAAATGCGCTGAGCGATGATGATTTTGGTGGTCTCGGGGATGAACTCGGCCAGCGCCTTGCGGATCTTCGCATCGGTGGCAGTGTCCACGGCACTGGTGGAGTCGTCCAGCACCAGCACCTTGGGGTGTTTCAGCAGGGCGCGGGCAATGCACAGCCGCTGCTTCTGGCCGCCGGAGACGTTGCTGCCGCCCTGTTCGATGTAGGTGTTGTACCCATCGGGCATCCGGTCGATGAACTCATCGGCGCAGGCCAGCTGACAGGCTTCGATGCACTCCTCCTCGGTGGCGTCCTCTTTGCCCCAGCGAAGGTTGTCGAG
Source organism: Clostridiales bacterium (assembly GCA_021203685.1). Lineage (GTDB taxonomy): Bacteria > Bacillota > Clostridia > Oscillospirales > Oscillospiraceae > Onthomonas. The sequence continues at coordinate 21,581 of JAJQAS010000270.1, forward strand.
GATGGTGCCGGAGAAGAGCACGTTCTTTTGCAGCACCACGGAGACCTGGTTCCGCAGGACCTCCATGTCGTACTGCCGCACGTCCAGGCCGCCCACGGAGACGCTGCCGCTGCGCACGTCGTACAGGCGGGAGATGAGGTTCACGAGACTGGTCTTGGCGCTGCCGGTGCCGCCGATGATGCCGATGGTCTCGCCGGACTTGATGTGCAGGTCGATGTCAGCGAGGACCAGGTTTCCGTTCTCCTTGTAGGCGAAGTCAACATGGTTGAAGTCGATGGAGCCGTCCGGCACTTCCATGACGGGCTGCTCGGGATTAGACAGAGTGGGTTCTTCCTCCAGCACTTCACAGATGCGCCGGGCAGCAGCCACGGACATAGTCACCATGACGAAGACCATGGACAGCATCATCAGGCTCATCAGGATGTTCATGCAATAAGTCAGCAGGCTCATCAGCTCGCCGGTAGTCAGGTTACCCACCACGATCATCTTCGCGCCGATCCAGCTCAGCAGCAGGATACAGGTGTAGACGGTGGCCATCATCAGCGGGGTGTTCCACGCCACGATGCCCTCTGCCTTGATGAACATCTTGTAGAGGTTCTGGCTTGCCTTGGTGAACTTGGAGGTCTCGTAGTCCTCCCGGACGTAGGCCTTGACCACCCGAACAGCGGAGACGTTCTCCTGCACAGAGGCGTTCAGGTCGTCGTACTTCTTAAAGACCTCGCTGAAGTACTTCATGGCACGGCTGGAGATGAAAAACAGCAGCCCGCCCAGGATGATGACCGCGATCAGGTAGATGCTGGCCAGCCTCGCGTTGATGAAGAACGCCATGGCCATGGCGCAAATCAGCGATGCGGGAGCGCGGGTACACATCCGCAAAATCATCTGGTAGGCGTTTTGGACGTTGGTCACATCGGTGGTCAGCCGGGTCACCAGACCGGCAGTGGAATACTTGTCGATGTTGGCAAAGGAGAAGCGCTGGATGTTGGTGAACATGGCCTCCCGCAGATTCCGGGCCAGGCCGGCGGACGCCAGGGCGCCGGCCCTTGCGCCTGCCATACCGGCGAACAGCCCGACCAGGGCACAGACGATCATCCATCCACCCATCTGATACACATGGGTGATGTTCCCCGCCTCAATACCGTCATCGACGATGGAGGCCATCAAAAGGGGGATGACGGTCTCCATGAGCACTTCGAGCAGCATGAAGAACGGCGTCAGATAGGATGGCCGCTTATACTCGCCCAAATGTGCGCCAAGGGTTTTGAGCATAGTGGATCTACCTCCTCAGTTTACTTGTTTCCTGCGTAAAGAATATTATAAAGCATTGCTGCGTCTCTGTCAATCAGATGAAACGTTATTTTGGCGGTTATCGGATATTTTCATAAACCATTTGCAGTAGACGTTTCAGCTCCCGCTGCTCCTCCTCAGTCATGCCGCGCAGCATTTGCCGTTCCGTCTCCTGTATCTTTTCCCAACTCAGCCGGTTCTGCTTCCGGCCCAGCTCCGTCAGGCGGACGACCTTGACCCGCCGGTCTGATTCGTCGGCCAGGGCCTCCACGTAGCCCTTTTTCTCCAGGCGGGAGACCGTCCCGGCGATGGTGGGCTGGGCCACGCAAAAAAAGCGCTCCAGCTCTTTCAGGGTACAGGTCTCTCCCTCCTGGCAGCCCAACACCCGCAAAACATGGCTCTGAGCCATCGTCAAATCCGCTTCCCGCAGGCTCTGGTCCGCCCGTTTTTTCAGGGATTCCTCAATCTTTTTCAGCAGGAATCCGTTGTCCGGCAAAACCTCTGCGTTATCAGCTGCAGGAACCATATACTCCACCTCGTTTCCCGGGGAATATCCCGTTTTTTCACACCAATCAACCGCATGGCGGTTGATTCAGCAGACAATATTATAGAGCGGCGTTCCCTGAAAGTCAATAGCGCGCTATTAAAACGAGATGTAAACTTTTTATGTCACCGAAGGCTCGACAAAAACCCGGTCAGCCAAGCTGCTCCACCGCCGCCAGAAATTCCTCATAGGTCAGCAGCGTGTTCAGCACCGGCACCAGGGCGTTGGCAGTCAGGTGCTCCGGCAGGTCCAGCGCCCGCAGCAGCGCCTGACGCCGCCCAGCGCTGCCCGCCCCGCCGGAAAGCCCCGCCTGATACAGATCCAGCTTGGTGATTTCCCGCCCGGCGGGACAGTCGGGGGCCCCATTCTCCCCCAAAATCGTGGCTCCGCACCGGCGCAGAGCTTCCTCCAGCACGGCGGGGGACATCCCCTCTACCCCCAGCTTGCCCTCCCTGCCGGGGGCCTTTTTGCGCTTTTCCTTGCCGTACACGTCGGGGATGTAACACTGCTTCACCTGCTCCGGTGGAAGGATGCCTTTCAGGTGGTTCCGAATGACGAACCCCGCCCCGTCGCTGTCGGTCAGAATGATCAGCCCCCGCCGGGCGGCTACCCGCCGCAGAAGGGTCTCCCGCTCCTTCTGGTGAAAGATTTGAAACCCGTCTGTGGTCAAAATCAGGGTGTCCACCAACTGGGAGAGGGTGTTTTTGTCGTACCGGCCCTCGACCACGATGGCCTCTTTCAGCTTGAGCATACTATCCCCCATTCGCCAGCCGGAGCAGCAGTTCGGTGAGCAGCTCCTCGTTGTCCAGTCCGCTGGACTTCATCGCCAGGTCGGTCTCCGCACAGAGGGCCACCGCCCGGCGGCACCAGCCCAGGTCGAACTGCCGGGCGGCGTTCATCAGCTTCCGCGCCTGCCAGTCGCTGCGGATGTCCCACAGCGCTGCCAGCTCGTTTTGTCCCCTGCGGTTTTCCAGCGCCAGCCGTGCCGACCACAGCTGCCGCATCTGGCGGCCCAGGACGGAGAGGATCATAATGGGTTCCGTGTGCATCAGGTACAGGTCGGATAAAATTTCCGCCGCCCGGCGGAAGTTCCTGGCGCTGATGGCGTCGGTCATCTGGAACACCCGGGCATCCAGCACCGGGTCGGCCACCGCGTCGATGTCCGCCTTTTGAATGCTGCTCCCGGCGGCGTAGTTGGCGATTTTGTCGATTTCGCTCTGTAAGCCGGTCATCAGCCCGCCACAGAGGAAGGTCAGATACTCCGCCGTACCCATGTCGATCTCCTTTCCACAGGCTTTGAACCGGCGGCGCACCCAGGCGTTCAGGTCGCTCTGGCTCTGGGGCTGGAACTGAACAGCGGTGGCGGTCTTTTTGACCAGCTTGCCCAGCCGGGTGTTGCCTCCGGATTTGTATTCCAACTGGTCAAAGACGAAAATCAGGCAGACATACTCCGGCAGATCGGAGAGCAGTTCCTCCAGCGCGTTCCGGCGGCTCTCGTTTTTGTAGAGGTCGTAGTCATAGACCAAAATCAGCGTCCGCTGGCTCATCATGGGAAAAGCGTCCACCGCCTCCGCCAGCTCCCGCAGGTCCAGCTCCTTCCCCTGGAAGACGTGGAGGTTAAAGCTCTCCATCCCCTGGGGAATGAGCTGCTTCTGCACCTTTTTGAGGTAGTCGTCCCGCAGATAGTCTTCCTCCCCGTAAAAGAGGTAGCAGGCGCCCAGATTTTCGGCGGAAAGGTCTTTTTTCAGTTGCGCCAGCCCGGCGTCCGGGCCGTTTTTCTTCGCCGCCATGCTAGTCCTCCTCTCCGTTCGCTGCGGAAGCGGTCACGGTCACGTTTCCCTGTTGATCGGTGCGGTAGACGGTACATCCCGCCGCCGCCAGCCTGTCCAGCGTTTCCTGGGTGGGGTGGCCGTAGGAATTATTTGCTCCCACAGAGATAATGGCCGTCTCCGGCTGTACAATGGACAGAAACGCCTCTCCGGTGGAATACCGGGAGCCGTGGTGGCCCACCACCAGCACGTTTACGGCGGAGAGGTTCTTTTCCTCCGCCAGCAGCAGCTCCGTCTCGCTGTCCATGTCGCCGGTGATGAGCACCTCGAAGGTTCCCTCCCAGACCAGGGCGGAGAGACCACCGTTGTTGTCGTCCTCCTCCTGGGTCACCGGGGCGAAAATCTCGATTTCGGCGGAGCCAAAGGAGACAGTCGTGTCCTCCGTCACTTTCATCAGTTCCACCTGGTATTCCTCCGCCAGCGCCTCGATTTCCGCCCAGTGGTCGCTGTCGTCCGCAATATCGGGGACGGCGATGACCTCCACCGTCACCCGCTCCAGCAGCTGCTCCACGCCGTCTATATGGTCGCTGTCGAAGTGGGTCAGCATCAGCAGTTCCAGACTGCTCTCCCCCACGTCGCCCAGGGCGTCCGCCAGGACATTTCCTGCGTCGTCGCCGCCGCAGTCCACCGCCACGGCCTCCTGCTGGGAGAGGAAGAGGACGCTCTGCCCCTGTCCCACGTCCAGCACCTGAACAGTCAAACCACCGGTGGTCAGGGTGGAGCGGTTGAACCAAATCAGCAGGGCCAGCAGCGCCACAAGGCCGACGCAGCACAGGCCCGCCCGCTTCCGCCATTTGGGGCGCACCGCCAACAACAGAAGGACGGCGTACACCGCCACCAGCCAAAGGCAATAACTGGTGGTATGGCTGGTCAAAGAGCTGTAGGGCAGCCGGGAGAGGACATCCACCACGCCGAAAAAGTAGGCAAACAACGCCTTCACCGGCAGCGCCAGCAGGCGGGCCAGGGGCATACTCAGGAAGGACAGCCCCAGGGTCAGCAGGCCGCCTCCGAACAGCAGCGTCACCGACCACAACACCAGCAGGTTCGCCAGCGGCGCAACAAGGGAGATGGTCTCGAAGTAGTAAATGCTGATGGGCAGGGTCAGCACGGTGGCCCCCGCCGTGACGGAGACGCAGCCGCAGACCCAGCGCTTGGCCCCCTTCCCGACTTTGCCTGTGGGCATGGGGCCGCGCTCCAGCATCCAGCGGTTCAGCGGCTGGGTCACGAGGAAGATGCCCGCCACAGCGGTGAAGGACAGCTGTAACCCCACGCTGTTGATGGAAAATGGGTTGCAAATCAATAGGAAGAGCAACGCCAGCCCCAGTGACCAGGGGCCGTCGCTGTCCCGGCGGAAGAAGGGGCCGAGCAGCGCCAGCAAACCCATCACCGTGGCCCGTACCACAGACGGTCCCGCTCCGGTCAGCAAACAGAAAAACAGCAGCACGGGTACCGCCAGCAGCGATTTGAGCCGTCGGTCTCCCGGCAGCAGCAAAAGGCCGCCGATGAGCAGCGAAACGTGGAGGCCGGACACCGCCACCAGATGGCGCAGCCCGGTTCGGCTGAGCTGGTCGCCAACGGCGTCGGAAAGCTCGTCCTGCTCCCCGGTCAGGAGGGCCATCAGGACGCCTCCGGCATCGCCGGAATAAAGCGCCTCTATCCGTTCCTGCATGACCTTTGCCGCCGCCTGGGGCAGGAACCTGAGGGGTATTTCATCGTTGGCCGTGACCGATAGAGCCGTCACCTTGCTGCTGACGGCGAAAATGCCCCGGGCGGTGTAGTAGGTGAGCACATCCTCATAGGCTTTCTTCGGGGAAATGAGCGTGGCGGTGATCTCCAGCGTGTCGCCGGGCTTCACCTCGGCGCAGTCCAAGCTGGTATAAATGCGGGTGCGCACCTTCGCGCCGGAGGCTGTGTGTAGCTCCACGTCCAGCTGACTGCCCCAACTGGTCTCGCCGGGGTAGTCCAGCGCGATTGCCGTATAAGTCCCCGTCTGGTTCCACAGCCGCTGGGCCGGGCGGACACGAAAAATGCCAAAAAGCCCAAACCACAGCAGCATGACGGCCACGCCCAGGGCAAACCAGTTGTAGCGCTTTGCTGTCCACGCTTTCCGCTCGATGTAGAAGTAGAACAGCCCTGCCAACCCCAGAGGGAGGCACAGCCACCAGGCGTAGGTCTGGCTGACCAGCAGGCAGGCAACGACTGCCCCGGCCAGAAAGGCCCACCGCCGCTTCACCGGCTGCGCGGCGCGCCGGGCCGCAGGCTCTTTCTCATTTTCTCCATGTCCGCTCTCTCACCGCCGCCCTGTGTGATACAGCATTGCCGCAGCGAACGCTGCGGCAATCTCTGCGCTGTTTTTTGATTGGAACTCAGCCCGGAGGCCAGGTCATGTCCCGTCCGGCCAGCACGTGGAAGTGCAGGTGGTGGACGCTCTGCCCCGCCTGGTCGCCGCAGTTGGAGACCACGCGGAAGTCGGTGATGCCCAGCTGGGCCGTGACCTTGGCGATGACCTCAAAGCAGTGGGCCACCACAGCGGAGTTCTCCTCCGTGACCGCACCGGCGGAGGGAATGTGAGCCTTGGGGATCACCAGGAAGTGAACCGGGGCCTGGGGGTCGATGTCGTAAAAGGCATAGACCTGGTCGTCCTCGTAGACCTTGGTGGAGGGGACATCCCCGCTGACGATGGAACAAAACAGACAGTCCATAGTTGTTGTCCTCCTTTTTTGATGAATTATGGCAACTTTTGGTTGGTTACTTTAACTTGCTGGCGACGAAATCGTCCACCGTGGCCAGGGCGTCGTCCAGTTTGAGCACGTCCCGGCCGCCGCCCATGGCGGAGTCGGGCTTGCCGCCGCCGGAGCCGCCGCACACTTTTGTGACGCTCTTGATGACATCGCCCGCCTTGACGCCCGCCTTGACGGCCTCCTTGCCGCAGACAGCCAGGAAGGAGAGTTTCTCCCCGTTGACCGCCGACAGGACGGCCACTACGTTGGGCTGCTTGTCCCGAAGGAAATCGCCCATCTTCCGCAGCTCCGGCACGGCCACAGCGCCCAGGTTGGCGGTGACGACCTTCAAATTGCCCACGTCGTGGGCCGCCGCCAGGAAGGAGCGAGCCTCCCCCAGGGCCTCTTTGCTCTTGTACTGCTCGATGGACTTCTTCATGTCCCGAATTTCGTCCATCTGGCCGTGGATGCGCTGGGCCAGGTCGTCGGGTTTGACTTTCAGCAGCGCCGCCGCCTCGAAGAAATGTTGCTGCATATCCAGCAGCCCCTCCACGTTGCGCTTGCCGGTGACGGCCTCGATGCGGCGGACGCCGGAGGCCACGGAGCCTTCGCTGAGGATGTGGAAGGAGCCGACCTTGGCGGTGTTGTCCAAGTGGGTGCCGCCGCACAGCTCCACGGAATAGCCGCTCATGTTGACCACCCGCACCACGTCGCCGTACTTCTCGGAGAACAGGGCCATAGCCCCCATTTCTCTGGCCTCGTCAATGGGCATTTCCCTGGTGTCGATGTCCATGCCCTCCAGAATGGCGTCGTTGACCACCTCTTCGATTTTTACCAGCTCCTCGTGGGTGATGGCGGCGAAGTGGGTGAAGTCAAACCGCAGGTAGTCCGGCTCCACCAGCGAACCGGCCTGCTGAACGTGGTCGCCCAGGACGGTTTGCAGAGCCTTCTGCATCAGGTGGGTGGCGGAGTGGGCGCGGGCGATGGCCCGGCGGCGCTCCATGTCCAGGGTGGCGGTCACCACGTCGTCCACGGAGAAGGAGCCGCTTGTCACCTCGCCGTAGTGGAGGTACTTCCCGGCCTTGGTCTTTTGGGTGTCCGTCACCACGAAAGCAGAATCCCCGCAGGAGATAACGCCGTGGTCGCCCACCTGACCGCCCATCTCCGCGTAGAAGGGGGTCTGATCCAGCACAAGGATGCCCTTCTTCCCGGCGGTGATGGTGCCGGAGGGCTCCTCGTCCTCCACAATGGCGATGATTTTGCCCTGAGCCGCCTGGTCGGTGTAACCCAGGAAGGTGGTGGGAGTCTTGTCCACGTCGCCCAGGTCGATGCGTTCCCAGCCCAGGTCGCCCAGCGCCTTCCGGGCCTCCCGGGCGCGGACCTTCTGGGCCTCCATCTCGGCGGCGAAGCCCTCCTGGTCTACGGTCATGCCCTCGTCTTGGCACATTTCGATGGTCAGG